>JBPCSU010000129.1:0-17176 GCA_051006815.1 Limnohabitans sp. | reverse complement strand
TGAAACTGCTACATTACTAACCCATTAGTCATTAAGCAAATTTCTGTGTCTGCCGACCTCGCCTCCGCCACGCTCGAACACGCCCCCAAACGGGAACGCCGCAAAGAATCTCGCCCCGGCGAGCTACTGAATGCGGCGTTGGATTTGTTCGTCGAAAAAGGCTTTTCGGCCACCCGTGTTGAAGAGGTGGCCGCACGTGCGGGGGTCTCCAAAGGCACGTTGTTTTTGTATTTCCAAAGCAAAGAAGACTTGTTCAAAGCGGTGGTGCGCGAAAACATTGCCAATCAATTCCCGGCATGGAACGAAGAGTTCAACAGCTTCCAAGGTTCCAGCGCCGACATGTTGCGCTACGCCTTGGTGTCGTGGTGGGAGCGGATTGGCAAAACCCGCATCAGTGGCATCACCAAGTTGGTGATGAGCGAGGCTCAAAACTTTCCTGAAATCGCCAGCTTCTACCAAGCCGAGGTGATCCAACCTGGCAACGCCTTGATTCGCCGCATCTTGGAGCGCGGTGTCCAAAGCGGTGAATTCCGTCAGTTGGATACCGAGCAAGCGGTGCACACGGTGGTCGCACCGATGATTTTTTTGATGATGTGGAAACACTCGATGGGCGCGTGCGCCACGTCGGCCCACATCATGGATCCTGAACAATTCATTCACATGCAAGTCGACTTGTTGTTGTACGGCATGACCGCGAAAAGTAACCCATGAAAAAAATCAAACCACGCTGGATCGTGATCGGTGTCATCGTGTTGGCCCTGGTGGCTGGCGTTTGGCGCGCCATGAGCAACAAACGTGCGCAACAAGCCGCCGCGTCAGCGCCCGTCGCCGCGCAAACCCAAATTGAATTGGCCAACAGCGATGTGGTGCAAGCCGAACTGCGCGAGATCACGCAAGGGTTGGACATCTCGGGCACCGTGAAAGCGCTGAACTACGCCGTGATCAAAGCACGTGTGGCAGGCGAGGTGAAAGAGGTGTTGGTGCGTGAAGGCGACAGCGTGAAAGCGGGCCAAGTGTTGGCCCGCATCGACCCGACCGAATACCAGCGCCGTTGGCTACAAGCGCAAGAGCAAGCCCAAGCCGCCAAAGCGCAAATGGAAATTGCACAACGCCAGTGGGACATCAACCGATCGTTGATCGACCAAGGCTTCATCTCTAAAAATGCCATGGACAACTCATCGGCCACCTACCAAGGCGCCGTGGCCAGCCACAAAGCCGCCATGGCAGGCGCAGATGTGGCGCGCAAGGCGTTGGACGATGCCACCTTGTTGGCGCCATTCTCTGGCGTCATCGCAGTGCGCAGCGCCCAGCCGGGTGAGCGTGTGGGCATTGATGCCAAGGTGCTCGAATTGGTAGACCTGAGCCAACTTGAAGTGGAAGTGCCCTTGAGCCCCAGCGACTCTTTGGATGTGCGCGTCGGACAAGTGGCCTCGTTGCAAGTGGAAGACCGCCCCACCCCCTTCAGCGCGAAAGTCAAACGCATCAGCCCCAGCGCCCAAACGGGCAGCCGCAGTGTGCTGATTTACTTAGGCCTCGACAAACCCGAAGGCTTGCGCCACGGCCTGTTTGCCAAAGGCTTGCTGGGCATGGGTAAGAGCCAAATGTTGGCCGTTCCCCTGTCTGCTGTGCGCACGGACCGTGCACAACCCTATGTGCAAGTGGTCGAGACGGTGGGCAACCAACTGCAAGTGGCACACAAGACCGTCACCTTGGGCGTGCGCGGCATGGATGTGGCCCGCCCAGAAGCCGAGCCCTTGGTCGGTGTGACCGGATTGACCGAAGGCAGCGTCGTGCTGAAGGGCGCCGTCGGCGCTTTGCGTGAGGGGCTGGTGGTGACCTACACCACCACGGCCGCCACGCCGGCGGCTACCTCCGCAGCCTCTGCCAGCTCTGCACCTTAACCCCCACATCGACACACCATGTGGTTCACCAAAATCAGTCTGAAAAACCCGGTCTTCGCGACCATGGTCATGTTGGCCTTTGTGGTGCTGGGCCTGTTCTCGTACCAACGTTTGAAGATTGACCAGTTCCCCAACATTGACTTCCCCGTGGTGGTGGTCACCACCGAGTACCCCGGCGCCTCACCTGAGATTGTGGAGAGCGAAGTCAGCAAAAAAATTGAAGAAGGTGTCAACTCGATTGCGGGCATCAACGCGCTGACCTCGCGCAGCTACGAAGGCATGTCGGTGGTGGTGATTGAATTCCAGTTGCACATTGATGGCCGCAAAGGCGCTGACGATGTGCGTGAAAAAGTCGCCGCCATTCGCCCCACGCTGCGCACCGATGTCAAAGAGCCCAAGGTGCTGCGCTTTGATCCCTCCAGCCGCGCCATCTGGTCGCTGGCGGTGGTGCCTGAAACCCCTGCTGGTGGCCAAGCCCTCTCCGCCGTCGAGATGACCAACTGGGCCGACCAGGTGCTGAAAAAACGTTTGGAAAACGTGCGTGGCGTCGGCTCGGTGGCGTTGGTAGGGGGCACCAAACGCGAAATCAATTTGTATTTGAATCCGCAGGCCATGGAGTCGTTGGGCGTGAGCGCCGACCAAGTGGTGAATGCCGTCAAAAACGAAACCCAAGACTTGCCCGTGGGCAGCTTGCGTTCGCTGCAACAAGACCGCGTGATTCAAATCAAAGGCCGCATGATGCGCCCGGAAGATTTTGGCCAAATCATCGTGGCGCGTAAAAACACCACGCCCATCCGCTTGAACCAAGTGGCGCGCGCCAACGACGGTGCACAAGAAGTCGAGAGCTTGGCGCTGTACAACGGCCAGCGCACCTTGTTGATGACGGTGCAAAAGGCACAAGACGAAAACACCATCGACGTGATCGATGGCCTCAACAAAACCGTGGCCGAGATGAAGGCGCAATTGCCTGCAGGTGTGCGCCTAGAGTCCGTGCAAGATGGCTCTCGCCCGATTCGTGTGGGCGTGGCCAATGTGCGTCAGACGCTGATTGAAGGCGCGCTGTTGACGGTGCTGATCGTGTTCTTGTTTTTGAACTCATGGCGCTCCACCGTCATCACGGGGCTGACCTTGCCGATTGCCATCATCGGCACGTTTTTGTTCATGTACATGTTCGGCTTCACCATCAACATGATCACGCTCATGGCTTTGTCGCTGTGCGTGGGCTTGCTGATTGACGACGCCATCGTGGTCCGCGAAAACATCGTGCGCCACGTGCAAATGGGCAAGGCCCCCTACCAAGCGGCCATGGACGGCACACAAGAAATTGGCTTGGCCGTATTGGCCACCACCCTGTCGATCGTGGCGGTGTTTTTGCCGATCGGTTTCATGGGCGGCATCATCGGCAAGTTCTTTCACGAGTTCGGTATCACCATCGTGGCAGCGGTGATGATTTCGATGTTCGTCAGCTTCACCCTTGACCCCATGCTGTCTTCGGTCTGGCATGACCCCACCATCCACGCGCATGGGGAACACGGTCATTCCAACAACTTTTACGACCGCACCATTGGCCCCATCACCACCTGGTTTGAGGAAACCACGGACAAGCTGGTCATCCTGTACCAACACATTTTGAAATGGGCGTTGCAACACAAGCGCGCCACCGTGGGACTGGCGATTGGCACCTTTGTGCTGAGCATCGTCATGGTGCCGTTGTTGGGCAGCGAGTTTGTGCCCAAGGCGGACTTCTCGGAAACCTCGGTCAACTTCAACACCCCCGTCGGCTCCTCGCTGGAAGTGACCGAAGCCAAAGCCCAACAAGTCGAAGCCATCATCCGTGAGTTCCCCGAGGTGCGCTACACCCTGTCCACCATCAACACCGGTGCTGCCAACGGAAAAATTTACGCCAACATTTATGTCCGCATGGTCGACCGCAAAGATCGCAAGCGCACGGTGGACCAAATGTCTGCGGTGCTGCGCGAACGCCTGCGTCAAGTGCCAGGCATCACCGTCACCCACGTGGGCTTGCTCGACACGGTGGGCGGCAACAAACAAATTGAGTTCTCCCTGCAAGGCAGCGACTTGCGCGAACTCGAACGCCTGACCACCCACGCCATGGACAAGCTGCGCACCATCCCAGGCTTGGTCGATTTGGACTCCAGCATCAAACCCAACAAACCCACCATCGAAGTCAATGTGCAGCGCGAAGCCGCCAACGACTTGGGCTTGTCCTTGGGCAGCGTGGGCAACCAATTGCGCATCTTGGTGGCGGGCAACACCGTCACCAACTGGCGCGCCGCAGACGACCAAACCTACGACGTCAACGTGCGCTTGGCCCCTACCGCCCGCAACGCCACGCAAGACTTAGAGCGTCTGCCCTTCACCCTCGGCACCAACGCCGACGGCAGCCCACGCGTGGCGCGCTTGAACCAAGTTGCCAAAGTGGAGGAAGGCACCGGCCCCAACCAAATCAATCGCCGCGACCTACAACGCGAGGTGGCGATCAACGCCAACGTTTACAACCGCTCCGCGGGCGAGGTGTCCGCCGACATTCGCAAGGTGATGGACAGCATTCAAATGCCGCCGGGCTACCGCTACCAATTTGGCGGCTCCACCAAAAACATGCAAGAGTCGTTTGGCTACGCCATCTCGGCCTTGGTACTGGCTGTGGTGTTCATCTACATGATTCTGGCCAGCCAATTTAAAAGCTTTTTGCAACCCTTGGCCTTGATGACCGCCCTGCCCCTGACCCTCATCGGCGTGGTGTTGGCGCTGTTGCTGTTTGGCTCAAGCCTGTCCATGTTTTCGGTCATTGGTGTGATCATGCTGATGGGCTTGGTCACCAAAAACGCCATTTTGTTGGTCGACTTTGCCATTCGCTCACGTGAGCCCCAAGAACAAGCCGATGGCACCCTCAAGCCCGGTCTGAGCCGCCATGACGCGCTGTTGCTGGCTGCCGAGGTGCGGTTGCGCCCCATTTTGATGACCACCCTGGCCATGATTTTTGGCATGGTGCCGCTGGCTTTTGCACTGTCCGAGGGCTCCGAACAGCGCGCCCCCATGGGCCAAGCCGTGATTGGCGGGGTGATCACCTCGTCTCTGCTTACTTTAGTCGTCGTTCCGGTGGTGTATTGCTACTTGGACGATTTGGCCGACTGGCTGAAACGCAAATGGGCGTCAGGCTCTGACAGCACCGCCCGTTAAAATTTTGCCCAGCATTAACTGAACGATTCCGGAGTTTTGAGATGAATACGCAAGAACAAGCCCGCTTCAACATGGTTGAACAACAAATTCGTCCTTGGCAAGTGCTCGACAGCCAAGTCTTGGCTGTGTTGTCCAACATCCAGCGCGAGCTGTTCGTGCCACAGGCCTACCAAGCCTTGGCCTACACCGACACTGACATTCCGTTGGGCCACGGCCAAACCATGGCCCCTCCCCGCGTGGCTGCCCGTTTGATGCACGACCTGCACCTCACCGGCACTGAAAAGGTGTTGGAAATCGGCACTGGCAGCGGTTACTTGGCTGCCCTGTTGGCTGGCCGCGCTCAACGCGTGGTGAGCTTGGAGATCAACCCCGAACTGGCCAGCAACGCGCGCAACAACTTGCAACGCGCGGGCATCACCAACGTCGACGTGCGTGTGGCCGATGGCAGCCAAGGTGCCGCCGGCGATGCCCCGTTTGATGCCATCGTGCTCGGCGGCTCCGTGGCCGACGTGCCACAAAGCTTGCTGCAACCACTCACAGTGGGCGGTCATTTGATTGCCATCGTCGGCCAAGACCACGTGATGGTCGCCACCTTGTACACCCGCACGGCAGAGGCCGCGTGGGACAGCAAAGCGTTGTGGGACCACACCGCGCCGCGTTTACAAGGCTTTACCGAACCCTCGCGCTTCAAGTTCTAAAAACGCGGCATGATTGATCAAGTTCAACCCGCCGAGTTGGCTGCGTAGATCGCCTCGCAAGCCCCACATGGCGACACCGTGGTGCTGGATGTGCGTGAAGCATGGGAGGTGCAAACCGCCTGTGTCACCGCCGACGGATTTGCGCTGCTTGAAATCCCCATGCACACCGTGCCGCTGCGCTTGCAAGAGTTGAACCCTGACCAACCCATTGCCGTGTTGTGCCACCACGGTGGCCGCAGCATGCAAGTGGCCGCGTTTTTGGTGCAACACGGGTTCAGCCATGTGGCCAACGTGGCGGGCGGAATTCACGCATGGTCCACGCAAGTGGATGCCACGATTCCCACGTATTGATTGATTTTTGAAAGAACTGCATGTCCGTTACCCGCGCTTTGTTTCGCCGACTCCCCCTGACTGCTGCTGTTGTGCTGGCCTTCGCCTCGAATGCGCAGGCGCAAAGCTTGGTGGAGATGTACGAAGCCGCACGCGGTTACGACGCGGGGTTCATTTCGGCCAAGGCTTTGTTTGAAGCCAACCTGGCCAAAGCCAATCAAACGCTGGGCGGTGTCTTGCCAAACATTGCGTTGTCGGCGAGTGCCACGCGCACTTACTTTGAGGGCCGTAACGACAACGGGACAGCTTGGCCAATCTCTCCTAATCCGCGTTTTTATGGAACGGGTGCTGGGGCGGTCACACTGGTACAGCCCCTCTACCGACCTGCAGCTTGGGCGGCTTACCGACAAGGCGGCCATCTGTTGCAACAAGCGGCCGCGCAATACGAAGCCTCTGAACAAGATTTGTTGGTGCGTGTGTCGCAAGCCTACTTTGATGTGCTGACCAGCGAAGACAGCTTGGCCTTGGTCAAGGCTCAAAAAGCAGCTGTGGGCGAACAACTGGCATCGGCCAAACGCAACTTTGAAGTGGGCACGGCCACCATCACAGGTGTACGTGATGCACAAGCACGCTATGACCTGTCGACCGCACAAGAAATCGCGGCCGAAAACGATTTGCGCATCAAACGCTTGGCACTGGACATGGTCGTGGGCATGAGCGACGCCAAACCCAAACGCTTGGCCAACGCCACACAACTGGTGGAAGCCCCCAAGGACGATGTCAGCGTGTGGGTCACCCAGTCTGAATCCACCAGCCCTGCGGTACGCCAAGCCCAGCTCGGCTTAGAGATCGCCTCACAAGAAGTCAACAAAGCCACCGCAGGACACAAACCCACGCTGGATGCGCAAGTGTCTTATTCAGGTGTTCGCAACGTAGACGGCAGTGCAACCAGCAATTCTGGTTCGCACATCTACAACCCCTCTGCAGCCGTGGTGCTCAACGTGCCTCTCTTCGCGGGCTTCAGCACCATGTACAAAGTCAGAGAAGCGGCTGCCTTGGAAGACAAAGCGCGCTCTGACTACGAAAATGCGCGTCGTGCCACGGCACAAGCCACGCGCACGGCTTACTTTGGTTTGGTCGCGGGACTGAGCCAAGTCAAGGCTTATGAAGCCGCCGAAGCTTCGAGCCAAAGCGCGTTAGACGCCAACAAACTGGGTTACTCGGTGGGCGTGAACATCAACATTGATGTGCTGAACTCGCAAAGCCAGCTCTACCAAACCAAGCGTGATTTGGCCAAAGCGCGTTACGACGTCTTGGTCGGCAACTTGAAACTGCGCCAAGCCACAGGCACGTTGACGCCGGCAGACTTAGAGCCGATCAACGCGCTGTTGGCGCCCTAAACCACACAAGCTATTTCAGATACGAAAGCAGCGCATCCACGGTGCGCTGTGCCGCCCCACGGTGCGATTGCGTGAATGCCATGCAGGCTTGAACGTGGGCATTCTCATCCGGTCCCGAAGCGACCATGCGCATGGCCGTGGTCACAGCTTGCGCCATGTCTGACACACGCTCAGCCGCACCCGCTTCTTCAGCCAACTCGGCCGCTTCCGCAAAATTAAACGTGTGTGGCCCCATCACCACAGGGCAGCCGCATGCGGCGGCCTCAATCAGGTTTTGCCCACCCAAGGGCGCAAAGCTGCCGCCCAACAACGCCGCATCGGACAAGCCGTAGTACAGGGCCATTTCGCCCAGCGAATCGCCCAACCAAATGGTGCCAGGCACTGAGACATCTGGACCATTCACCCACGTGCTACGGCGTGACACGGACCAACCACGTTGCGCGATCAGCTCAGCCACTTCGTCAAAACGTTGGGGATGGCGGGGCACCACCAACCATTGCACAGCGGGGTTGGGATCGACCGCCTGTGCGCCCTCTGTTGTGGCGTTTTGCTGCAGGGCTTGCAAGGTGTCGAGCCACATCAGCTCTTCGCCTTCGCGCGAGCTGGTGAACAACACCACCGGACGTTGTATTTTTTGCTTCCACACGAGTGCTTGCGCCAGCTGCGTGGCATCGGGCTTGGCGTCGAATTTGATGTTGCCGAGCACGCCATTCACCTGTGCCCCCAAGGCACGCAGGCGCTGCGCATCCGTCTCGGTTTGCGCCAACACGGCCGACAAACCTTGGTACGCCGGACGCGACAACCACGACAAACGTTGTGCTTGTTGCCTGCTTTTTTCGCTCATGCGGGCATTCACCAACACCAAGGGCACCTGCGCTTGGCGACATTGCGCCACCCAGTTGGGCCACAACTCGGTTTCTAAAACGATGCCCACACGGGGTTGGAAATGCGTGAGAAAACGTTGCACGGCGCCCGGGGTATCCCAGGGTTGCCAGACTTGCACATCGCCTTCTTGCAGCAAGCTCTGTCCTTGTGCGCGACCAGTCGCAGTGCCATGCGTCAGCAGCAGACGAAGCCCTGGACACGCAGCACGCAAAGCTTGCAGCAACACAGCGGCAGCACGGGTTTCACCCAGCGAGACCGCGTGTACCCACACATACCCGCTGGATGGCGCTTGGGTGTAGTAGCCAAAACGTTCGTCAATGGCATGCAGATAGCCGGCCTCGTCACGCCCACGACGCAACAGCTTGCGACGCAGCGCAGGCTGCAACGCCCACATGAACGCGCTGTACAAACGCAAAATCACGCAGCCCCCTGCGAGGCAGCTTGCACGCACTGTTGCCACGCCTGCCACACGGCATCGACCGAAGGTGTGGGGCAATCCACCACACTGCATTGACGCGTCAAGCCTTCAGGTCCGGTGCGCCAAGCGGTGTCGAAGTTGTAGATTTGCACATGGGGCAAATCCAAGGCCACGGCGATGTGGCTCAAGCCACTGTCGACCCCAATCACCCCCGTGCATTGCGCCATGTCGGTGGTCAGTTGATCCAACGACAAGCGCGGCCACACCACAGCGCCGGGCAACATGTCGGCCAAGGCCTCGCTGCGCAAACGTTCCGCTTCGTTGCCATGGGGCAAGGCCACCGTCAAACCCGCTTGCTTCAAACGCAGGCCCAATTCATACCAATGGTTCAGCGGCCATTCTTTGTCGGCGCGCGAGGTGCCATGGACCAACACCACCGACGGTTTGCGTTGTGCAGCCGCTTGACCCAGCCCAAAATTTGGCAGCGCAGGTGCGTCATAGCCCAACGCCTCTGCACACAGCACACGGCTGCGCGCCACCGCATGGATGTGTGGCGTGATCTGCACCGCCACGTCAGCCACCCAGCGCGTGGGGCGCTCATAGCCAGAACCGTCGGTGCGATTGGCCAAGGCATAGCGTTTGCCGTGCGGCGTGGTGCGCGCCAACCAAGACACGAAGGCCGATTTGGTCAGACCTTGCAGATCAATCACGGCGTCATACGTCTCGCGTTGCAAGTCGGCTTTGAAGTCGCGCCACTCGGCTTGCGTTTGGGCGCGCGACTCGGCTTTGAAAAACGCTTTGCGCCAACGACGCAGCTCACACGGGATCACCCGCTGCACGGCCGTGCAGCGTGCCGCGAGCGGGGCGAAACCACGCTCCACCACCCAGTCAATCTGTGCGTTGGGAAACGCGGCATGAATGTCCATCACCGCCGGCATGGCGTGCACCACATCGCCCAGCGATGAGAGCTTGACGATGAGCACCTTCAGCGGCGCTGAATCGACACGCACGGTCAATGCGCAGCCTCTTGAAATTTGGCATCGGGCTTCACCCGACGTAACAGCGCCAGCATGTCGTGTTCAATGCGCGCCAGCGCTTGTGTGGTTTGGCCTTCAAAACGCAACACCAACACCGGCGTGGTGTTGGAGGCGCGAATCAAACCAAAGCCGTCTGACCAGTCGATGCGCAAACCATCAATCACACACGCCTCAGGGCTGAACTCTGGCGAAGGCAAACCACCCGACACAACGAGTTGCTGCAACTCGGCGCTCAAGCGATGGGGCTCGCCTTCGGCGCAACCGACATTCAATTCAGGCGTCGAGAAACTGGTAGGCAAAGCATTCAATACCGCATTGGCATCGGGGCTGCGGCTGACGATTTCAAGCAAGCGGCAACCGGCGTAGGTGCCGTCGTCAAAACCATACCAACGTTCTTTGAAAAAGATGTGGCCGCTCATCTCACCGCCCAAAGGTGAATCCACCTCTTTCATCTTGGCTTTGATGAGCGAGTGTCCGGTTTTGAACATCAGGGGCTGGCCACCGGCTTCACGAATGGCGGGGGCCAAGCGCTGTGAACACTTCACGTCAAACACAATCGCACCACCGGGCACGCGTGACAACACATCGTGTGCAAACAGCGTCATTTGACGGTCGGGGTAAATGGTCTCGCCGTCTTTCGTGACGATACCCAGTCGGTCGCCATCACCATCAAAGGCCAAACCCAATTCAGCGCCCGTGTTTTTGAGCGCTTGAATCACGTCTTTCAAATTTTCGGGTTTGCTGGGGTCGGGGTGGTGGTTGGGGAAGTTGCCATCCACTTCGCTGAACAGCTCCACCACATCGCATCCCAAGGCACGGAAGATGGCGGGGGCTGTGGCACCGGCAATGCCATTGCCACAATCGACCACCACCTTCATCGGGCGACTCAAACGCACATCGCCAACGATGCGCGCCACGTAGTCGGCCGTGACATCCACTTGCTTGACGCCCCCTCCCGCTTTGAGCGTCCAGCTTTCGGCTTGCATGATCTCGCGCAGGCCTTGAATTTCGTCACCATAAATGGCGCGGCCACCCAACACCATCTTGAAGCCGTTGTAGTCCTTGGGGTTGTGGCTGCCCGTCACTTGAATACCGCTCTTGCACAGCGTACTGGCGGCAAAGTACAGCATGGGGGTGGTCACCGCGCCCACGTCAATCACATGCATCCCCGCAGCCACCAGACCACGCATGAGTGCCTCGACCAAGGAGGGGCCGCTCAAACGGCCATCACGGCCCACCGCCACCGTGGTTTCGCCCGAGGCTGCCGCATGCGTGCCAAAAGCACGGCCCAAGGCTTCGGCGACCTCGACATTCAGGGTCGAAGGCACCACGCCACGGATGTCGTAAGCTTTGAATATTGAAGAGTTAACTTGCATGAGAGCCATTGTAAAGAGGCCCATCTATGATCAACACAGCCCCGGCCGACGGGGTTGAGAGACCACCCATGCCAACACCTCACTTGTTTCAAATGCACATGCCCTCGCCTTTGGGTGAGTTGTTGCTCGCAGCGACCGACAACAGCCTGGCAGGGGTGTGGTTTGTGCACCGGCAAGAACACATGCCCGACAGCAGCCATTGGCAGCCAGCCCCCCAGCACGCCCTGCTACAAACTGCTGCACAGCAATTGACCGAGTACTTTGAAGGTGTGCGTCACGACTTTGCGTTGCCTATTGCCCCGGCCTGGGGCACACCGTTTCAACGCGCTGTGTGGCAAGCGTTGCAACGCATCCCTTACGGTCAAACCGCCACCTATGGCAGCATCTCGCGCGACATCGGCAACCCCAAGGCAGTCCGAGCGGTGGGCGCAGCGATTGGACAAAATCCACACAGCATCATCGTGCCTTGCCACCGTGTGCTGGGCGCGAACGGCTCACTCACGGGCTTTGCCGGCGGCTTAGACCGCAAAAAATACCTGCTCGCACACGAAGCCACGCACGCATGACCGACACCTCTTTGCATTGGCGCGCTTGGGTGCCTGAGTTTGTGCTGTTGGCCTTGGTGTGGGGCTCTTCGTTTTTGTTCATGCGTGAAGGCGCGCATGACTTTGGGCCTTGGCCAACGGCCTGGGTACGCATCACACTCGCAGCCCTCATGCTCAGTCCCGTGTTGATTTGGCGTGGCGAGCTGCCTGTGCTGCGCCAGCGTTGGCGTCCCACCTTGGCCTCGGGCGTGCTGAACGCCGGCCTGCCCTTCGCTTGCTATGCCTACGCGTTGATGCACATCAGCACAGGTCTGTCGTCTATCTTGAATGCGACGACGCCTTTGTTTGGCGCCCTCATCGCCTGGGTGTGGTTGGGCGACAAACTCAACCGCACGCGCGCCCTGGGTTTGGCACTGGGGTTTACAGGTGTGCTGCTGTTGGCCAGCAATGTGCCAGGCGGCATCTCTTTCAAAGAGGGCGGTTCCGGTTTGGCCGTGGTCGCGTGTTTGGTGGCCACGTTTTGCTATGGCATTGCGGGCAGCTTCACGCAACGGTATTTGCACAAGATGCCGCCATTGGTCACCACCACCGGCAGCCTCTGGGGTGCCAGCATCGGACTGGCCATTCCCGCACTTCTGAGCTGGCCTGATGCAGCGCCTTCACTGCATGCATGGACAGCCTTGGCGTTGGCGGGTTTGTTGTGTACCGCCTTTGCATACGTGCTGTACTTTCGCTTGATGGCGCGCACAGGCCCTGCACGCGCCATGACAGTGACCTACCTCACCCCCGTCTTTGCCAACTTGTTTGGAGTGGTGTTTTTGGACGAAGTGGTCACCCCTTGGATGATGGGATGCGGGCTGCTGATTGTGTTGGGCACCGCCTTGGCTTCGGGTTTGGTGCGGCGTGGGAACTAGGTATGCTCACGCACATGGATTGCCCGCCCGTCTCTTCAACGGTTTTATTCATTTCTTCACCTCATCACTGCTATGACGACCTTTGCTCACCAACTCAAAACTGAAATCGCGCGCATCGCCAAAAAAGAAGCACGTACAGAAACACAGCAGTTAAAAAAGGCCTCGGCGCAGCACCGCTCTGACATTGCGGCTTTGAAACGCCACATTGCATTGCTGGAAGCCACGGTGAAGAAGCTGAACAAGAACCAGCCCAAGTCTGTTCTCAAAGTTGAAAAAGAACCCGCCACCGCCCTGCGCTTTCGCGCAGGTGGCTTTGCGACGTTGCGCAAAAAGCTTGATTTGTCTGCAGAGCAAATGGGCAAGCTCATTGGCGTGTCTGCCCAATCGGTTTATCACTGGGAAGCCGAGAAGTCTCGCCCACGTGCGAGCCAACTGCCATCCATCGCTGCAGCCCGCAAGCTCTCTAAGAAAGAGGCCTGGGCTAAATTGGGGCTGTAAAAAAGAAAAAACCCTAAGTGCAAGAAGCACTTAGGGTTGATCTGGCGGAGTGGACGGGGCTCGAACCCGCGACCCCCGGCGTGACAGGCCGGTATTCTAACCAACTGAACTACCACTCCTGGTAGCTGTAACTTTTGCCTCGCTGCCTAAGCAACGGAGCCAAGTGCTACAAAACTTGGCGACCCTACGGGGATTCGAACCCCGGTACTCACCGTGAAAGGGTGATGTCCTAGGCCTCTAGACGATAGGGTCAAAACCTGTGGACTGAACCAACTCGACACTCAGTTTGGTGGAGGTAAGCGGGATCGAACCGCTGACCTCTTGCATGCCATGCAAGCGCTCTCCCAGCTGAGCTATACCCCCGTTGGGTGTCGAGATCGATAGTATAGCCAATTTTTTAGCGTTTCGTCAAACGCTGCAAAACTTTTTCTTTTCCGCACAGCCAAAGCACCGCATCGACCGACGGTGTTTGCGGTGTGCCCATCACCAACACACGCACAGGCATGGCGAGTTGCGGCATTTTCAAACCTTGCTCTGTGAGCACTTCTTTGAAGGCAGCACTGACATGCGCGGTGTCCCACTCGGTCAACGCAGCCAACTTGGCAGCCAACGCATCCAACGCCGGCAACACCGCTGGTGTGATGTGCTTGGCCACATCGTCTGCTTGTGGCGTCACCTCGTTGTAAAACGCAGTGGCCCAATCGGCCAATACCAACAAGGTGTCGCAACGGTCTTTGAACAAACCGCAGATCGCAGGCAAACGCGCGTCGGTGGTGATGCCACGTTTGGCCAACTCTGCTTGTACCAACGGTGCCAGTGCATCGTCAGCCATGGCTTTCAAATGTTGAGCGTTCACCCACTTGAGTTTGGCTTCGTCAAACTGCGCCGCGCTGCGACCCAGATGGTCTAAGTTGAACCACGCTAAGAATTGCGCACGGCTGAAGATTTCGTCATCGCCGTGGCTCCAACCCAAGCGTGCCAAGTAGTTCTCCATGGCGTCGGGCAAGTAGCCCTCGTCGCGGTATTGGGTCACCGCTTTGGCCCCGTTGCGTTTGCTCAACTTCTCGCCTTGCTCATTGAGCACGGTGGGCAAGTGGGCATACACCGGTGGCTCTTTGCCAAGGGCTTTGAAGATGTTGATCTGACGGGGCGTGTTGTTCACATGGTCATCGCCGCGAATGACGTGGGTGATGGCCATGTCGATGTCGTCCACCACCACGCAGAAGTTGTACGTGGGCGTGCCATCAGGGCGCGCAATCACCAAATCATCCAACTCGTCGTTGCTGATTTCGATGCGGCCTTTGACCTTGTCTTCCCACACCACGGCGCCACCCTGCGGATTTTTAAAACGCAGCACAGGCTTCACGCCTTCAGGAATGGCGGGCAAGGTTTTGCCTGGCTCAGGGCGCCACGTGCCGTTGTAACGTGGCTTTTCTTTGTTGGCCATTTGTTGCTCGCGCAAGGCATCGAGCTCTTCCATGCTCATGTAGCAGGGATACACATGACCGGCGGCTTTGAGTTCTTCCAACACCGCTTTGTAACGGTCCATGCGCTGCATCTGGTAGAACGGACCTTCGTCATGGTCCAAGCCCAACCACTTCATGCCTTCAATGATCACATCGACTGAGGCTTGGGTCGAACGCTCGAGGTCGGTGTCTTCAATGCGCAGAATGAAGTCGCCACCCGTGGCACGCGCTAACGCCCAAGGGTACAAAGCCGAACGGATGTTGCCTAAGTGAATGAAACCGGTAGGAGACGGGGCGAAACGGGTACGAATTTTGGTCATGCAGAAATTGAAATCAAAGGGTATCGAGGCCACGCAACAAGTCGGCCTTCATGTCTTCTAAATGCTCAAGGCCAGCGGCCACACGAATCAAACCTTGGCCGATGCCCGCCGCTTGGCGTTGGTCTTCCGAGAGCTTGCCGTGCGAGGTGCTGGCGGGATGCGTGAGCAAAGTTTTGGTGTCGCCCAAGTTGGTACACAGCGACAACACACGCAGGCTGTCGAGCACATGGAACGCACGGGTGCGGGCGGACTGCGGGTCGCTGGCTTTCACATCAAACGACAACACCGCGCCACCCAAACCCGACATTTGCTTCATCGACAAATCATGTTGGGGATGGCTGGACAGCCCGGGGTAGTACACGCGTGACACGCTGGGGTGTTGCTCTAGCCACTGCGCCAGTTCGTGCGCACGTGCACTTTGCGCACGCATACGAATGTCCAGCGTCTCTAAGCCTTTGAGCACCACCCATGCGTTGAAGGGCGACAACACCATGCCGCTGTTTTTCATGACGGGCAACAACTTCTCTTTCACCAGTTGCTCACTGGCACACAAAGCGCCTGCCATCACGCGACCTTGACCATCCAAATACTTGGTGCCTGAGTGCATCACGATGTCTGCGCCCATGCCCATCGGGCGCTGCAAGATGGGCGTGGCAAAGCAGTTATCGACCGCCAGCAACGCGCCTGCGTTGTGCGCCATGTCAGCCAAGGCGGCGATGTCGCACACCTCGGTCAACGGGTTGGTCGGGGTTTCGGCAAACAAGATTTTGGTGTTCGGTCGAATGGCGGCTTTCCACGCAGCCAAATCGGTTTGCGGCACCACGGTGGACGCCACACCAAAGCGTGCGAACTCTGAGCCCACCAGTTTGAGGGTCGAACCAAACATCGACTGCGAATACACCACATGGTCGCCCGCTTTGAGCAAGCTGAACAACATCAGCATCACCGCCGACATGCCTGACGACGTGGCCAACGCAGCCTCACTGCCCTCGAGGGCCGCCAAGCGCATTTCAAAGCTGGTCACCGTGGGGTTGCCCGAACGGCCATAGGTGTAGCCGTCTTCTTCACCGGCAAAACGGCGCGCAGACGCTTCGGCCGAGGGCTGCACATAGCCGCTGGTCAGGTACAGGGCTTCTGAGTTTTCGCCGTACTGGCTGCGGTCCGCCGCCAAGCGAAGCGCCAGGGTTTCCAAGTGCAAATCAGAAGGCAAAGGATGTTGACTCATCTCTCAATCACTCCGATGGGTTGGGCAAAGCGAGGCGCGAGTTGTCTTCGGCGCCCTCTTCCGTGCCCACACGTTTTTCATTCAAGCGCACGATGTCACTCACCGACACATCGCCCGTCACATACACGCCATCAAAGCACGACGCATCAAAGCCATCCAGCTTTTGCGCATCGTTGGCGGTGGCCGCGCGCACGGCTTGTTTCATGGCATCGACGTCTTGATAAATCAAGGCGTCACAACCAATCAGTTCGCACACCTCGTCGACCGTGCGGTTGTGCGCCACCAACTCTTCGGGGGTGGGCATGTCGATGCCATACACATTGGGGAAGCGCACAGGTGGCGCGGCACTGGCCATGTAGACCTTGCGTGCGCCCGCGTCACGGGCCATTTGCACGATCTCACGGCTGGTCGTGCCACGCACGATGGAGTCATCCACCAGCAACACGTTGCGGCCTTTGAATTCGCTAGCAATCACGTTGAGCTTTTGACGCACTGATTTTTTACGCACGCCCTGCCCCGGCATGATGAAGGTGCGCCCCACGTAACGGTTTTTCACAAACCCTTCGCGGTAGGGAATGCCGAGCAAGTGCGCCAATTGCGTGGCACTGGGACGGCTGGATTCAGGAATCGGAATGATCACGTCAATCTCATTCGGGGGCACGGTGGAGATCACACGCTTGGCCAAGGTTTCACCCAAATTCAAACGGGCTTGGTACACCGAGATGCCATCCATCGTTGAATCATGGCGCGCCAAGTACACGTATTCAAAAATACAAGGCTTGAGCTGCGGCGCATCGGCACATTGCATGAAGTGCGCTTGGCCTGCCAAGTCGATGTACACCGCTTCGCCGGGCGCAATGTCGCGCTCAAAGGTGTGGCCGGTGCCTTCCAACGCCACCGATTCGCTGGCCACCATGTAAGTGCCATCGGCACCACGGCCCAAGCACAAGGGGCGAATGCCA
>JBPCSU010000128.1:0-5329 GCA_051006815.1 Limnohabitans sp. | reverse complement strand
ACAGCTACAAATGGGCCGAAGTCCTCTCAGCCGATGCCTATGCCGCGTTTGAAGAAACCGCAGGCGCCGATGGCGAACCCAGCATCGAGACAGGCCGTCGCTACCGCGAAACGATTTTGGAAGTCGGCGGCAGCCGCCCCGCCATGGAATCGTTCAAAGCCTTCCGTGGCCGCGAGCCTCAACTGGATGCCCTGCTACGCCACCAAGGCATGGCTTGATTTCACCAAGCAATGGGTTCGCCTTGGTAATCCACAAAATGCGCAGCAGCTTGCGCAGGCAAGTCATCCAAGGTTTGCAGTAAACCCGCCACGGACTGCGCTGGTGTGAGGCTGTCTTGCGCCGCCACAAACGGTGCTGACAAAGGCGATGCCACCGTGCCGGGCTGCATAGCCACCATCACCAGTTGGGGGCGTTTACGAGAAGCCTCAATCGCGGCCGTTTGCAACACCATGTTCAACGCCGCCTTGGCCGCACGGTAGCCATACCAACCGCCTTTGCGGTTGTCGCTGATGCTGCCCACACGCGCAGACAACTTGGCGTAAATGCAGCGCTGCTCGGTATCCAGCAAAGGCACAAAATGCTTCAGCAACAAAGCAGGGCCAATGGTGTTGATCTCAAACGCACGCGCCAACTGCTTGGCATTGAGTGCCCCCATGTGTTTTTCAGGCCCTTGTCCATCGAGGGTGAGCGCCCCTGTGGCGTCGATGATCAGTTGAAACGGCCCCTGCAACGCAGCAGCGGCTGCGGCCATGCTGGCTTCGTCTTCTAAGCGAAACGCAGGTTGTGAGCCACGCGACAAGCCCACCACATCAGCACATGCCACATCGGCTTGCAAAGCCCGGACAAAAGCCGAACCCAATGCACCGCTGGCACCCAACACCAACGCGCGATAGGACGGCCCGAGGTTTTTCAAAACTTCAAGGTTTTCACGCCGGTCGAGGTGCCCAGCAAACACACCTGTGCTTTTTGGTGTGCAAACACCCCCACCGTCACCACGCCCGGCCATTGGCTGACGTCGGTTTCAAATTGCAGCGGGTTGGCAATCGTGAGACCGGTCACGTCCACGATGTGTTGGCCGTTGTCGGTGACCAACGGTTGACCGTCTTTCAAACGCACCTGGGCACGGCCACCCATCGCTGCGAACTGTCGAATCACACGGGCTGTGGCCATGGGGATGACTTCCACAGGCAGGGGAAATGCGCCCAGTGCATCAACCAATTTGCTCTCATCGGCAATGCAGACAAACATCTTCGATTGCGCCGCCACAATTTTTTCGCGTGTCAACGCAGCACCACCGCCTTTGACCATGTGGCCTTGATGATCGATCTCATCTGCGCCATCGATGTAAACCGACAAACTCTCCACATCTGCGGCCTCAAACACCTGAATGCCCAAGGCTTGCAAACGTTCGGTCGAGGCCACCGAGCTAGACACGGCCCCTTTGATTTGGTCTTTGATGGTGGCCAGTGCATCGATGAATTTGTTCACGGTCGAGCCCGTGCCCACGCCCACCACTTCCCCCGGCACCACGTATTGCAAGGCAGCTTGACCGACCAAGGTCTTCAATTCATCTTGTGTCAGCGGGGCGGTGGGGGTGGGGTTGCTCATGGGCGAAAATCCAAGCTTGTATTGATCAAAGCTTGAGATTATCCATGTCGTTGTTGCCCTATTCGCTTGCCCGCCCTTTTCTGTTTGCCATGGATGCCGAAACCGCCCATGAACACACGCTGGCCTTGTTGGCCCGCACGCAAAACACCCCGCTCTCGTGGGCGTACTGCCAAACACGTGTGCACGACCCCGTCACTTTGGCCGGCTTGAACTTCCCCAACCGCGTGGGCTTGGCCGCGGGCTTGGACAAGAACGCACACTGCATCGATGGCTTAGCGGCCATGGGGTTTGGCTTTGTAGAAGTCGGCACGGTCACGCCCAAAGGCCAACCTGGCAACCCCAAACCCCGCATGTTTCGATTGCCAGAAGCCAACGCACTGATCAACCGACTGGGTTTTAACAACGAAGGCTTGGATGCGTTCTTGGCCAATGTGAAACAAGCACAGTTCCGCAACCAAACAGGCACCCCCATGTTGCTGGGCTTGAACATCGGCAAGAACGCCGCTACGCCGATTGAGAATGCGGCAGACGACTACCTGATTTGCCTCGACGGCGTCTACCCACACGCTGACTACGTGACGGTAAACATCTCTAGCCCCAACACCAAGAACTTGCGTGAATTGCAAAGCGACGAAGCGCTGGATGCGTTGATTGGCACACTCGCCAAACGCCGTGCTGAATTGGCCGCCCAACACAACAAGCAAGTGCCGGTCTTCATCAAAATCGCGCCCGATTTGGACAGCGACCAAGTGGCGGTGATTGCAGCTACCTTGAAACGCCACTGCGTGCAAGAAGGCACGCCAGCCTCCAAGAGCTTGTGGGGCGTGATTGCCACCAACACCACCATTTCGCGCGATGCGGTGGAAGGCTTGGCACACGCCGACGAAACTGGCGGCCTCTCAGGCGCGCCCGTGTTTGAGAAAAGCAATGCCGTGATTCGCCAATTGCGCGCGGCCATGGGAGCGAACTTCCCCATCATTGGCGTGGGTGGTATTTTGAGTGGCGCCGATGCAGTCGCCAAAATTCAAGCCGGGGCCGATGTGGTGCAAATTTACACCGGCTTGATTTACAAAGGCCCTGCGCTCGTCAAAGAAGCCGCACAAGCGATTCGCGACCAAGTCTGATCAGGCAAACACCGTGCGATAGCCTTCGAAGCGCTTGGACCAGTAGGCCGTGGCCAAGCGCTCTGACTTCACACCTGTTTTTTCATTGGCAGCATGAATGAACTTGCCCGACCCAATGTAAATCCCAACATGTGAGAACGCACTGCCCAAGGTGTTGAAAAACACCAAATCCCCCGGATGCGCTTGGTCAGGCTCGATGGACCGGGTGGCATTGGCCATTTGTGCGGCACTGCCTTGCAGCGCAATGCCTGCAGACTCTTTGTAAACAAAGCTCACCAGGCCAGAACAATCAAACCCGGTGTGTAACTTTTTGCCGCCATAGGTGTAGCCGCGGTCCAACATGGCCATAGCTTGCAACACCACGTCTTGGCGCTTGGCCGGGTTGTTGGGGTAACCGGCAGAGATTTCGGTCGAGGCCAACTTTCGCGACGATGTGGCACACGCAAACAACAGCGGCGTGGCACACACAGCAAGAAACGAACGTTTGTTCATGGCGGTATCTTAGGAGAGCGCACGCACCACGGCATCCCCAATCGCAAGCGAACTGGTCAAGCCAGGCGACTCGATGCCAAACAAATTGACCAAACCCTTCACGCCATGCACGTCGGGGCCTTGAATGCAAAAGTCAGCAGCCGCCTCTGTGGGCCCTGAAATTTTTGGGCGAATGCCAGCGTAGCCGGCCTGCAATGCCCCCTCTTTCAACGCGGGCCAGTACTTGCGCACCTCGTTGTAAAACGCTTGCTCGTGTTCGGCTGAAACCAGCAAATCCTCGGGGCTGTCGACCCACTGCACGTCGGGGCCAAACTTGGCCTGCCCCCCCAAGTCCAACGTCAAATGCACCCCCAAGCCTGCGGCTTCGGGAACGGGATAAATCAAATGTGAGAACGGCGATTTGCCCGACAAGGTGAAGTAATTGCCCTTGGCAAAGTACGCCTGCGGTACATGTTGCGCGGACAAGCCCAAAAAATTCTTTGCCAACCACGGTGCCGTCAAACCTGCGGCGTTCACCACCGTGCGGGCCAACAACTCAGAACCATCGCGCATGCGCATCACGATGCCGTCGTCGCGACATTCCGCGCTGACGACTTCGCTGTTCAAGGCCACGATGCCGCCTTCGTTTTCAAAATCTCCCTGCAAACTGAGCATCAACCCGTGGCTGTCCACAATGCCCGTGCTGGGTGAATGCAGCGCCGCCACGCACGACAACGCAGGCTCCATCACCTGGGCTTGCTCGACCGTCAACATCACCAAATCGGTAACCCCATTGGCACGTGCTTTTTGCAAGAGTGCCTCTAAGGCAGGTAACTGATCGGCATGGGTGGCCACGATCAATTTGCCACAACGTTGGTGAGACACCCCTCGCGCTGCGGCATAGGCATAGAGCATGTCGCGCCCTTGCACACACAAAGCAGCTTTGAGCGAGCCTTGTGGGTAATAAATGCCGGCATGAATCACTTCGCTGTTGCGAGAACTGGTGCCTGTGCCAATGGCATCGGCACGCTCCAACACCAACCATTCACGCGCTGTCGCTGGGGCGGCTTGAATCAGGGCTCGCGCTACAGCCAACCCCACCACACCAGCACCAATCACCACGCCATCCACTTTGTCCACGGTTATCTCCTCAGCTCTTCCCTCTATTAGAACCCGAAGCGCCCATGAAAAAGGCTCCCGAAGGAGCCTTTGGAAGGTTTAGAAAAACCTAGAAATTAACGCTTCTTAGCAGTCGCTTTGCCAGCGTTCAAGGCAGTGGCAGCCAAGTTTTTGTAGTTGGCTTCGGCCACGTCAGTGGCTTGCTTGACAGCTTTTTGCACAGATTCCAAGGCGTTGTTACCTGCAGACACGGCTGTTTTGAAAGCGGCCACAGCGGCTTCAGAACCAGCAGGTGCGTTTTTAGCAGCGTTGTCCACCATGTCGTGGAAAGCTTTTTGAGCTTCAGCCACTTTGGATTCCAAGTGACCTTGGAAGTGTGAACCTGTACCTGTTGCGATTTCATACAGGTGACGGTTGTAAGCCACAGCTTTTTCAGCCAAAGGTTGGAACAAGCTGGCTTGCAAAGCCAACAGTTCTTGTGCGTCTTTCACGCTCAAAGCGGCGTTGGTTTGTTTTTGTGAATCAGCCAAAGTTGTTTTAGCAGCAGCCAAGTTCAACTCGATGAGTTGTTCCACGCCAGAGAAAGCTTTGTTGGTCAAACCAACCAAAGTTTCCAAATTAGCCTTGTTCGCAGCGATCACTTGTTCAGGGGTCAAAGTCATGTCTATCTCCAAAATTAAAAAGTAGGTGAACTGCTCCGAACTTGCCCCAACGGCTGAGTTATGTTGCAGTGCAGCATGAGACGTATTTTACGGACAAGTCCACCGGAATCAAGGGGTAGGAACTGATTGGGTGCATTTTTAGAGCCGGTAGACTAAATTAAGCAAACATCACAGACGCTGACAGTCAAGTTCACAGGCTTTGAAAACTCACCCCTCCGCCCCCCATCCCCACGAATTGACACCGGCCACGCGCCGAGCGATTGTTCTTTTGTCGTTCGCCACGTTCTCCAGCATGGCGCTGCAGCGCATTTGCGACCCCATGCTGCCCGAACTGTCGCGCGTGTT
>JBPCSU010000127.1:0-8067 GCA_051006815.1 Limnohabitans sp. | reverse complement strand
TCTTCTTCGGATTGCCCCAGGTCGTGGGCGCGCGCTTTGGCGCGCAGCACCAACAACATTTCGATGAACAGGTCAGGCAATTTGTGACGCAAGATCCAGGCGAGCTGCATCCAGTCTTGGTCGGCCACTTCGTCTTCTTCGACACGCGGTTTCACATAGGCAGAACCGAGCAGGGCGTTCTCTGACAGGATGTCGCCATCGTCTTCCATGGTGTCGAAGGTGCCGGTACGGGCAAAGGCCTCAACGCGGCTCCACTTTTCGCTGAAGTAATCGGCCAGGGCTTCGGCACCGCCTTCGAGATCGCCGATGGCGGTGAGGAACTCCACCGTGTCTGCATCTTCGCGGAAGATGATCGAGTTCACCATGCCGCGCAAGTGGGTGCGGGTGAGGTCTTTGTATTGTTTTTCAATCACCACCGCGCGCGCAAATTGCTCGGGCGTGACCAGCAAGTTGATGACCGATTCTTTGGACGTGTCGTACTCGCGGATGACGGCCAAGATGTCTTTGGGGGGCAACTGGTCCAGCACCACCATCAAGGCGTGATCGCCTTCGGCATCGGCCAATTCCACCAAAGCGGCTTCGGCGCCGGTGATGTCGCCTGCCGCAATCAAGCTTTGGGTTTTGGCAATCAGGGTGAGGGCGTTGGTTTTGTCAGTCATCTGGCCTCCGTTTTTTATTCTTTGCTGTCGAAGCCTTGTTCGACCATCCACGCGTTGGCGGCTTCGTCGCGTTCGCGGGCTTCGCGCTCGTCGTCTTGTTCTGGCTGGTCGCCGCGTTCGACGTTTTCTAAGTCTTCGTCCGCGTCGGCGTCATGCGCGGTGGTGCCACGGTGCATCGGTGTGCCGTGCATGTATTCCAATGCCGCCGCCACGCTCATGAACCAAGCGCCCACAGGTTCGGCCAAGATTTGGTCCACCATGGCTTGCGCCCAAGGGGCGATGCGAATGCCTTCGGACAGCGCATCCCAGCTCAGCAAGTCATCGGCATCCAAGGTGATGAAGTGGTCCATCAACTCAGGCTCGGTGAATTCAAAGGCTTGGTGCAACACGACCGCCACCATTTCGGGGTTGAGGTCGAGCATTTGCAGCAAGAAGTCCAGCTCCTTGCGTTTTTCAGCCAAGCGTTTGTCGAGGATGTATTGACCTTCAGAGTCCGAGTTCAGGTCATCGAGTTCGGCTTGGTAGGCCGAACGCAGCTCTTGAAAAAAGGGAGAAATGCTCATGCGTCTCTTTACGAAGGGTTCAGCACCTGCTGAAAGTAGCTTTGCCAAATCTCGCGTGCGGTGACGGCAGGGTCGTCTAGCAAGTTGCGCTTGCGGTTGTCGTCGTAGGCTTTGCGTTTGACGTCATCCGACAGCACGTCGTAGGCTTCTTGCACTTCGCGAAAGCGCGCGGGCGCGTCTGGGTCTGCGTTGCGGTCGGGGTGAAATTGCGACGCTTTTTGACGGAATGCCTTTTTGATGTCGGCCAGCGTCGCGTCGCTTTTTAGCCCCAGAGCAGCGTAGTGTTCAGACACAGACAGCTCCGTGGATTACAGCGGCTGCTTGAGGCGAATTTCTTCCACCTTCACCGGCCCCATGGGCACGGTTTTGGCGCTGGACATTTCGCGCTTGAAGCCAGCCAGCTCATGAAAGCGCATGGCACGGTCGTTGGCGATTGGCACCCAAATTGACACATGGGTGCAGCCTTCTTCTTGCAAGCCTTCGCGCGCGGCGTCCCACAAGGCCAGGCCCACGCCTTGGCCCCAGTAGGCGGCGTCGACATAGATGTCCCAAATTTCGCCCATGGTGTTGGGCGTGCCTTTGTCGCGCGAACGGTCAAAGCCGACAAAGCCAATGATCTTGTTGCCGTCAACGGCCACTTGCACTTGAGGTTCGGCAAACTCAATGGCTTCGCGCCAGTAGGTGGTGCCTTTTTGTTCGGGGATGGGCAGCAACGAGGCAGCACCGGTTTGCATGGTTTTGAAAGCTTCTTTGGCGGTGGCTGCGTAGAGCTCAGCGATTTTTGCAGCGTCGCGCAACGTGGCGGGACGGACTTCAACGGTTGTCAGACTGGACATGGAGAGAGGGAGTTCGAAAATCAACAAAGGGTCTATTGTCCCAGCAAAAGTACCCATTGACCGTGTGCGGTTGTGAGTTGGGTAGAGTAGCGCCTTCGCTGCGTTGCAGCTTCTTGTCCGAACGTTCCCACCCATGCTGATTCTTGCCCCGATGGAGGGCCTGCTCGATTTTGTGCTCCGCGATGTGTTGACCCGCATCGGCGGGGTCGATCGCTGCGTGTCGGAGTTCATTCGTGTCACGAACACCTTGTTGCCCGAGCGCACGTTTTTGCGCATCGTGCCCGAGTTGGCCAATGGTGGACGCACGGTGGCGGGCGTGCCCGTGCGCCCGCAGTTGTTGGGCTCTGACCCCATCTGCTTGGCAGACAACGCGGCGCGCGTGGCTGCGATGGGCTGTGATGGCGTGGATTTGAATTTCGGTTGCCCGGCCAAGCAGGTGAATCGCCATGGCGGTGGCTCGGTGTTGTTGCAAGACCCGGAGGTGCTGTACCAAATCGTGCGTGCAGTGCGCGCCTCGGTGCCGGCACACCAAGTGGTGTCGGCCAAGATGCGCTTGGGCTTCAACGACGACAGCACGGCGGAGGAATGCGCTTTGGCGCTGGAGGCCGGTGGCGCGAGCGAGATCGTGGTCCATGCCCGCACCAAGGCCGATGCCTACCGTCCACCCGCCTATTGGCACCGCATTGCCGACATCAAAGCCAAAGTGACAACGCCCTTGGTGGCGAATGGCGAAATTTGGAACGTGCAAGATGCTTTGCAAGCGCGCACTGAGTCGGGTTGTTTTGATTTGATGTTGGGACGTGGCATCGTCAGCAACCCAGGCTTGGGTTGGGCGATCAAGGCCCATGACGCGGCAGCGCAAGGGTTGCCCGCACCGGCCCCAGAAGTGCGTTGGCAAGACGTGCCGCCGCACCTGCATACCTTCTGGCAAATTGTGTCGGGCCATGTGAGTGAACGCCACCGTGCGGGGCGTTTGAAGCAATGGTTGAATTTTTTGCGCAAGCATTACCCCGAAGCCGAAGATGCGTACATGCATGTGCGCACGCTCACACGGCCTGATCAAATCGATGCATGGTTTTCAGAGGTCTGAGCCCCCATGTCACAGAAACACCTTCATCCTTGGCAAGTCATCACAGGCGGCATGTGCGGCTTGGTGTTGACCATTGGTTTGGCGCGCTTCGCCTACACCCCCTTGTTGCCGAGCCTGCAGACCCAAACCGGGTTGACCGATGCCGCCGCCGGTGGTTTGGCGGCCATCAACTACGCGGGTTACATGAGCGGGGCCTTGGCGGCCACTTGGATTGACAACGTGCGCTGGCGGCATTGGCTGTACAGCGCCGGTTTGTGGATGGCGTTGCTCACCGTGGCGGCCATGGCGTTGACCACGTGGTTGCCCGCATGGGGCTTGATTCGTTACATCGGCGGACTTTGTGGTGCAACGGGCATGTTGCTGGGGTCTGGCTTGGTGTTGGACTGGCTGATGCGCCAAGGCCGTCGACCTGAGTTGGGCTTGTATTTCATCGGCTTGGGGTTGGGCATTGTGGTGTCGGCGCTGGGCGCTTGGGGCTTGTCGCAACTGTGGCCCACGTGGTCTGACCAGTGGTTGTCGTTTGCCGTGTTGGGTCTGGTCTTTTTTGTGCCTGCATGGAAGTGGCGCCCCCCTGTGCCGCCGCACGTGGTGACGGCCCATGCAGCGTCGTCAGCCAGCTTAGGCTCGCGACGCTGGACGTGGACCATGCTGAGCAGTTACTTTGCTGCGGGTTGGGGATTTGTGATCAGTGCCACGTTCACAGTGGCCATCGTCGAGCGAGAGCCTGCGCTGGCAGGGCTTGGCCCTTTGGCTTGGGCGTTGGTCGGCGTGGCGGCCATGCCCGCTGTGTTCATTTGGGATTTGGTGGCGCGCCGCGTGGGTGACAAGCAAGCCTTGTTGTTGGCGTTTGGGCTGCAAACCCTCTCGGTTGTCTTGCCTGCCATGTCGGGTGTGTTGTGGGCGGCGTTGGCAGGGGCCGTGGGTTATGGCGCCACGTTCATTGGCATTGTCAGCCTCACCTTGGCCATGGTGGGGCGACGTGCGCCTAGCAACCCGGGCAAAGCGATGGCCAAACTCACGCTCAGTTATGGTGTGGCGCAAATTCTGGCGCCGGTGGTGGCAGGCACGATGGCGCAGACCACAGGCACGTTCAAAGGTGCGCTGTGGCTCACCGCCGGCGTGATGGCCGCGGGCATGGCGTTGTTGGCCACATTGCCCAAAGAGCCTTGAGCGAAAACCCCAAGGGTTGAGCCAACTTCACAGGCCCCACAATAGGTGCCTGCTCTCGGGCATCCCTGCTATTTTTATAAGCGAATGACTGTGCCCACCCAAAGTTTTATTCCCGGCAAAGACGCGCCACTCGAGGCCACCATCAACACCATGCAAGCCAAGCTGCAAGCGCTGGGCTTTCACATTGAAGAGAAAAGTTGGCTCAACCCCGTGGACGGCATTTGGTCGGTCCACATCAAAGACCGCGATTGCCCTGTGTTGTTTGCCAATGGCAAAGGCGCCACACGCATGGCATGTTTGGCCAGTGCGTTGGGCGAGTTCTTTGAGCGCTTGTCGACCAACTATTTCTGGACCCACTTTTACTTGGGGCCTCTCACGGCTGATGCTCCCTTTGTGCACTACCCACAAGAGCGTTGGTTCGACTTGACCGACGACGGCCGTTGGCCCGAGGGTTTGCTCAACCCCGAACTGCACAAGTTCTACAACCCCGAAGGCAACATCGACGCGATCAACCTGGTGGATTTCAATTCAGGCAACCTTGATCGCGGTATTTGTGCCATCCCGTATGTGCGCCAACGCGACGGTGCGACGGCTTACATCCCTGTCAACATCATTGGCAATTTGTATGTGAGCAACGGCATGTCGGCGGGCAACACGCCGGCAGAGGCGCGCACGCAAGCGTTGTCGGAAATTTTTGAACGCTATGTGAAAGCCAAAATTATCAGCGAAGGCATTTGCTTGCCCGATGTACCCGAGGCGGTGATCAACCGCTACCCGCGCATTGCAGCAGGCGTGGCCGCGCTGCGTGCCGCAGGCTTTGGCATCTTGGTGAAAGACGCCTCGTTGGGTGGCAAGTACCCGGTGATGAACGTGACCTTGTTGCACCCCGAAGACCAAGGCTGTTTTGCCAGCTTTGGGGCGCATCCCCGTTTTGAGGTGGCCTTGGAACGCGCCTTGACTGAGCTGTTGCAAGGCCGTGCGTTGAACACCTTGGTGGGTTTCCCGCCCCCCACATTCGATTTGGACGAAGCGGCCAGCGCGACCAACATTGAGATTCACTTTGTCGATTCGAGTGGTGTGATTCATTGGGAATTCTTGGGCGAAATTCCAGACTACGTGTTCGTGGATTGGAACTTTGCCACCACCACCGCCGAAGACTATGCGTGGTCGGTGCAGCGCATGCACGACGATGGCTTTGATATTTACGTGGCCGATTTCGAGCACTTGGGTGTGTACGCCTGCCGCGTGTTGGTGCCAGGAATGTCTGAGATTTATCCCGTGGACGATTTGGACTTTGAGAACAACAGCATCGCCAACGAGATGCGCGAAGCGATTCTGAACTTGACCGACTTGGACAACGAAGAATGCGCCGATCTGTTGGCCACCATGAACGCCTCCAACTTGGCTGACCAACGTCCCGTGGCGGGCTTGGTGGGCATGGTGCCCGACGCCGGTACGTTCTGGGCGGACTTGCGTGTGGGCGAACTCAAAACCTTGTTGGCGTTGGCCTGTGGGGATGAGGCTGCCACCGTCGAAGGCTGTGAGTGGATTCGCCACTTTGACCAAATCCCGCCGCAACGTCGTGCGGTGTATGCATGCATTGAAACCTTGGTGCTGCTCACCGACCGCGGCGACACCGCACCTTATGTGGGCGCGATTCGCCAGTTGTATGGCTCAGGGGTGTTTGAGCAAGCCCATGCGTTGATCATGCAGACCGACCGCTTCATGGGCATCTCGGCCCCGGGCTTGATGATGGATGGCTGTGAGATGCACCACAAACTGTGGGCGGCATACGCCAAAGTGCAGCAGCACAAAAGCTTGAAGGCCTGATATTTAAAGCCCCAATCTTTCGTGGACCACCACGCCTTTGGGCGTGTTCAACGTGGCTTTGAGGTTGGCCGGACCTTCGGTGACCGACACACGTTTGAGTTCAATCGCGTCATACGCGGCTTGCACTTTGTCGGCACTTGGGTGCACCACTTCCAAACTTTGTAGCGTCACGCCGGAACGTGGCAGGGTGTTGCGAGGGTGCAGCTTCAGCGGTTCGGTGGCATCGGGCTTGCCCCATTGAATGAGCGTGGGCATGACGCCATCGAACAAACGCTGACCGTCCGCACGCACCGAGATTTGCCAATTGAGCGTGCCCTTGTTGGTGCGGCGGCTGGCATGGATGGCGGGGCCACGGTCAATGCCTTGCATGCGAATCGCCATACGCGCGGCTTTGATGTCGGGGGTGCTCACCACAAAGTGCACCAGCCGCGGTTCTTTGGCGACGGCTTTTTGCAAGGCGGGATTGTCCATGTCGAACCAGCGGGTAGGGCTGGCTTTTTTTGGCCTCACTGCGGCAGGGTTGATGGCGATGATTTCTAAATACGCCATCGGATTGGCGGGCGTGGCAATTTTGAACAAGCGGTTGTGCGTGCCGTACAGCGTGTGTTCACCGCCCGGGCCTGGTGTGACGCCCAAGGTGTCTTCACACCATTGCACACCTTGCTCCAAGGTGTTGGCAACGATGACGAGGTGGTCGATTTGTGTGTGCATGGGGCAGGACCATACCACCAGGGAACTGTGGGAGGATTCAGCCCTTATGAATTCCAGTCAACCTGAAGGCGAACGCCTGTCCAAACGCATCATGCAGCTGCGCGCGTGTTCGCGCCGTGAAGCCGAGCAATACATTGAAGCAGGCTTTGTGCGGGTCGACGGCGTGGTGGTGGACACGCCGCAGTTTCGCGTCAGCACACAAACCGTCACGGTGGATGCGCATGCGAGCTTGCTCAACTTAGCGTCGGTCACCTTGATCATGAACAAACCGCCAGGATGGACCGATGGCTTAGAACCGTTGCCTGTCGCACGGCCCGCACCTGCAG
Organism: Limnohabitans sp.; assembly: GCA_051006815.1. GTDB lineage: Bacteria > Pseudomonadota > Gammaproteobacteria > Burkholderiales > Burkholderiaceae_C > Limnohabitans. Next base: position 882 of record JBPCSU010000127.1, on the reverse strand, counting down.
GTCGAAAGCCTGTGCCATCCAAAGGGCCTTACAACGTGCGCAGTTTGCTGACGCCTGCCCAGCGCAGCACGCAGGATGCCAGTGGGGTGAAGTTGTTGAAAAGCCATTTGCTCAAACTGGATGCGAGCGTGCCCTTGGAATACGAAGCCAGTGGCTTGGTGCCGTTCACACAAGATTTCCGCGTGCAGCGCAAGTTGGTCGAAGACATGCCGTTCATGGAGCATGAGCTGATCGTGGATGTACGTGGCGAGGTGTTGCCCGAGGCCTTGCGTCCGATCGAGCGGGCCATGCGCGATGCCAGTTTGCGTTTGCCCGATTTCAAAATCAGCGTTGGCAGCGCCAAGCCTGATCGCAGCAAATTGCGCTTGGCCGTGAAAGGTTCACATTTAGGCTTGGCGGTTTACCTGTGCGAATTGGCTGGGTTGGAAATACGGGGGCTGCGTCGCATCCGTTTGGGACGCGTGAGCTTGGGTGATTTGGACGAGGGGACTTGGCGCTACTTGGGCCAAGGTGAGCGGTTTTGACGCTCAGTTGCTGGTGGTGTCGTTGCCACCCGCGGCGGACACACGACGTGCGCCAGTGAAGCGACGGTTCCAATAGGCTTCGCGCATGTCGTCCACGCGCACTTGCTGACCGGGCTTGGGTGAGTGGATGAACTTGTTGTCACCCACATAAATACCCACATGGCTGAAAGTTTGGCGCATGGTGTTGAAGAACACCAGGTCGCCGGGTTGCAAGTCTTGTTTGTCGACTTTTTCGCCGGTGGCGGCTTGGTCGCGTGCACGGCGGGGCAGAACCTTGCCCACGGTTTGCTCAAACATCGAGCGCACAAAACCGCTGCAGTCAAAGCCGGTGTCTGAGTTGGTGCCGCCGCGGCGGTAG
>JBPCSU010000126.1:0-4287 GCA_051006815.1 Limnohabitans sp. | reverse complement strand
AATCGCCACGGCCGCGCCCAAAGGAATGCCCTTGTAAGCGGGGCCAAAAATCATGTCGAATTCGATGCCGCTTTGCATCAAGCGTTGTGCATAAAAGCTGGCCAGCTTGCCCAACTTGGCACCATCGTCAAACAAGCCTGCATTGAAAAAGTACGGCGAGAGTCGGCCGGCCTTGGTTTTGAACTCACCAAATTTCAGCACGCCGCAATCCAGCGAAAATTGCACAAACTCTTGCGCCAACGCGTCGTTGGCAGCAGCACTCTGACTCATGGGGAAATTCCTTGTTCAAACTAACCAGCCTCAACCTCAACGGCATTCGTTCGGCCGCCCGCAAGGGCGTGGAAGCTTGGCTCGAAAAAGCCAGCCCTGATTGTATTTGCGTACAAGAAATCAAAGCCCAAGCCCCCGACGTGGAAGGCACGTTCGACACCTTGGCCGGCTTGAAAGGTCACTTTCACTATGCCGAGAAAAAGGGCTACTCCGGTGTGGGCGTGTACACGCGTCACGAACCGAGCGACGTGATCGTGGGTTTCGATGGTGGCGAGTTCGATGCCGAAGGCCGCTATGTGGAGCTGCGCTTTGACACGCCGCACCAAAAGCTGTCGATCATCAGCAGCTACTTTCCCAGTGGCTCGTCCGGGCCGGAACGCCAAGATGCCAAATACCGTTTCTTGGCAGCCATGTACCCGCACCTGCAAGCGCTGAAAAAAGAACGTGAGTTTGTGCTGTGCGGCGACATCAACATCGCGCACAAAGAAGCCGATTTGAAAAACTGGAAGGGCAACCAAAAGAACAGTGGCTTCTTGCCCGAAGAACGCGCGTGGATGACACAGCTCACCACCGAGGGCGGCGTGGTCGACGTGTACCGCCAGTTGCAGCCCGACACCACCGACGCTTGCTACACCTGGTGGAGCAACCGGGGCCAGGCCTACGCCAACAACGTGGGTTGGCGTTTGGACTACCACTTGGCCACGCCAGCTGTGGCAACCAAAGCACGCAGCGAAGCGGTTTACAAAGACGAAAAATTCTCAGACCACGCGCCCATCACCATTGCATATGAAGGTTTGATTTAAACCAGCATCCCTTTGGTCTCGATGAATGACACCACCTCTTGCAGTCCATCTAAGGTGCGCAAGTTGGTCATCACGAAGGGTTTCAAGCCGCTGGCCGTGGTGCGCATGCGAATGGTGTCCGCCTTCATCACCGACAAGTCAGCGCCTACGTGCGGAGCGAGGTCAGTTTTGTTAATCACAAACAAATCGCTCTTGGTGATGCCGGGACCTCCTTTGCGTGGAATTTTTTCGCCTGCGGCCACGTCGATCACGTAGATCGTCAAATCGCTCAACTCAGGACTGAACGTGGCAGCCAAGTTGTCGCCGCCGCTCTCAATGAACACCACATCGGCATTGGGAAAATCAACCAACATACGGTCAATCGCCTCGAGGTTGATCGATGCGTCTTCACGAATCGCGGTGTGCGGGCACCCACCGGTTTCCACGCCCATGATGCGCTCGGCAGGCAACGCGCCGCTGATGGTGAGCAAGCGTTGGTCTTCCTTGGTGTAAATATCGTTGGTGATGGCTACCAAGTCGTATTGGTCACGCATGGCTTTGCACAACATCTCAAGCAAGGTGGTTTTGCCAGAGCCCACAGGCCCGCCGATGCCCACGCGCAAGGGGGGTAGTTTTTTGGTGCGATTGGGAATGGTGTGTAAATTTTTCATGATCGGAACAGTCGTGAATATTGGGTTTCGTGTTGGGCCGACAAAATGGCCAACATGGGCGAGAAGGCTTGACGCGTGTCGTCGGTCACATTCAAAGCGTGACTGACAGCAGATGCGATGTGTTGGGCCAGCTTCGTCAAGATGCGTTGCCCCGAGTTTTGACCCAGCGGCACTGACTTGATGGCGGCTTGCACCATGTTCTCGGCCCAACCAAACGCGTAGGCCTGCAAGCATTGCTCGAGCGACGCGCCGGTGCGCGACAGCGCGAGCGCAAACATCAACGGGTAGGTCGGCACCCAGCGGTTGCACAGCGCCATGGTGTCGGCGTCGATCGCGTCTTGGTTGCGCAACCACTCCAGCATGGATCGGCCCATCTGCTCACTTTGCAAACGCAGCTCGGCGCTTTCGCGTGTGGCGTGCACCCACTGACTCAAAGCTTCAAGTCGCGGGTGATCAAGCGCTTGCCACGCTGTCACCATTTGGCCGATCACCGCTATGTCGGCACGTGATTGCGTGAGGTGCAGTTGGTCGATCAGCCAGTCTACAGCGCTGTGCTCGTCGTGCACAAAGCCGTGATCGATAGCAGCCTCGAGACCTTCGGAATACGAAAAGCCGCCAATCGGCAACGCAGGAGACGCGAGCCAGATGAGCTGCAACAAAGCAGGCGTATCAGCTGACGCGTTGGGCGATGCTGGGGTTGCTGTGGCGCTTACCGCCACCTCAGTGGTCATGTTTGCAATGGGGGCCATGAACATGACCTTCTGCATGGCTGTGTTCGTGTGAATGATCGTGCGCGTGGTCATGGGCGCCATGTCCATGCGAATGACCGTGGCTGCTGTATGCGCCGCCCTCTGGTTCAAACGCTTCTTGCACGGTCACCACGGTCATATGCATGGCGCGCAACATGTCGGCCAGCACATGGTCGGGCTCAATCTTCAAGTGGTCGGGCTGCAACTCAATCGGTACATGGCGGTTGCCAAGGTGGTAGGCGGCACGCGTTAAATCAAACGGCGAGCCATGTTGCGCACACGCGGTGATGCGCAGCACTTCTTGCGGCGCAGCTTGCACGCGCACCAGCGAACCGTCTTCCAGCACCAGCACATCGCCACCACGCACCAAGGTGCCGCGTGACAAGAACACGCCAAAGGCACGGCCCGTGGAATCGGTGGCATCAAAGCGGCTTTTTTGACGCACGTCCCAGTCGAGTTCGACCGTGGGTGCACGCTTGAGCAAGGCAGCGGCCAAGCCTTGGCCGCCCGCGATCAATTTGGAACAAGTGAGCATCAGAATAAGAAATAGCGTTGTGTCATGGGCAAACTCACCGCAGGTTCGCAGGTGAGTAAGTGGCCATCGGCGCGCACCGCATAGGTTTGTGCATCCACTTCCATGCGAGGCGCGTAGTCGTTGTGAATCATATGCCGCTTGCCCACGCTGCGAATGTTCTTCACGGCGCTCAAGGGCTTGTGCAAGCCAAACTTCTCGCCAATGCCCGCAGCCAAACCGGCTTGCGACACAAATGTGAGCGAGCCCCGGTGCAACGCGCCGCCATACGCACCAAACATGGGGCGGTAGTGCACGGGCTGTGGTGTGGGGATGGAGGCATTGGGATCGCCCATGGCAGCCATGGCGATGAAGCCGCCTTTCAAAATGATGCTGGGTTTGATGCCAAAGAACGCGGGCTTCCACACCACCAGATCGGCCCACTTGCCCACTTCCACACTGCCCACGTCGTGGCTGATGCCATGTGCAATGGACGGGTTGATGGTGTACTTGGCGATGTAGCGTTTGACGCGCGCGTTGTCATGGCGGTCGGTATCACCGGACAAGGCACCACGCTGCGCTTTCATCTTGTGCGCGGTTTGCCAGGTGCGAATGATGACCTCGCCCACACGCCCCATGGCTTGGCTGTCGCTGCTCATCATGCTGATAGCGCCGAGGTCGTGCAGGATGTCTTCGGCGGCAATGGTCTCCCGGCGAATGCGGCTTTCGGCAAAGGCCAAGTCTTCGGCGATCGCGGGGTCGAGGTGGTGGCACACCATGAGCATGTCGACGTGTTCGTCGAGCGTGTTCACCGTGTACGGACGCGTGGGGTTGGTCGAGCTGGGCAACACATTGGCCTCGCCTACCACTTTCAAAATATCCGGCGCGTGACCACCGCCCGCACCTTCGGTGTGGAAGGTGTGGATGGTGCGGCCCTTGAAGGCGGCCACCGTGTCTTCCACAAAGCCCGACTCGTTGAGCGTGTCGGTGTGGATGGCCACCTGCGTGTCGGTGGTTTCGGCAACGTTCAAGCAGTTGTCAATCGCCGCGGGCGTGGTGCCCCAATCTTCGTGCAACTTCAAACCAATCGCGCCGGCATTGATTTGCTCGTGCAACGAATCGGGCAACGCTGCATTGCCTTTACCCAAGAAACCGAGGTTCATGGGGAAGGCGTCGGCCGCTTGCAACATGCGCTCGATGTTCCAAGCGCCGGGCGTACAGGTGGTAGCGAAGGTACCCGTGGCGGGGCCGGTGCCGCCACCGAGCATGGTGGTCACACCGCTGGTCAAAGCTTCTTCAATTTG
>JBPCSU010000125.1:0-4035 GCA_051006815.1 Limnohabitans sp. | reverse complement strand
CAAAGCCTCTGCCGCGGGACCACTCAAACGCTGCAGAGCCAAACATTATAAGCAAAATCAAGGGCTTAGCGCAAATTTGCCCCAAACAGGGCGATTTGGCGGGTTACCATCCCTCTCATGTTCAGTTATCGCCACGCTTTTCACGCCGGAAACCACGCCGACGTGCTCAAACACCTCACCTTGATCGCCGCGTTGAAGCACTTGATGCACAAAGACGCTGGCATCCAGTTTGTGGACACCCACGCCGGGGCTGGCTTGTACCGCTTGGACGGCGACTATGCTGAAAAAAGTGGCGAAGCGGCAGAAGGCATCCTGAAACTGCTGAACCTCAAGGGCCCGGCCGCCCTGACCGACTACCTGGCGCTGGTTGCCAGCTTCAATGCCAAAGGCAGCCACAAAATTTACCCAGGCTCGCCTTTCATCATTCACAAGCTGCTGCGCCACGAGGCGCGTGACCGCTTGAAGCTGTTTGAACTGCACCCGACCGACCACAAATCGCTATCGGGCAATGTGCAACAGCTCGAAGCCGGCCGCACCGTCAGCGTGACACGGGCCGATGGGTTTGAATCACTCAAAGCCTTGTTGCCACCACCGGTGTCGACCAGCGGCTCACGTCGCACCTGCGTGCTGATTGACCCGAGCTACGAAATCAAGAACGACTACTACCGCGTAGTCGATTGCATTCAAGACAGCTTGAAACGCTTTGCCACCGGCACCTACATCGTGTGGTACCCCATCGTGCCGCGCCCCGAAGCGCACGACTTGCCACGCAAGCTCAAGGCTTTGTGCAGCCAAGCCAAGAAACCCTGGCTCCACGCCACGTTGGCCATTGGCCGTGAGGCGGGCAGCAAAGACGCGGGCCTGAGCGCCAGCGGCATGTTCTTGGTCAACCCGCCCTACACCTTGAAGCCGCTGCTCAACGAGGCGTTGCCGGTGGTCGAAGAAGCCTTGGCGCGCGGGCTGGGACGAGGTTGGACGGTGGAATCGGGCGGTTAAGCGCTCAAACCCAGGTTTTTACAAATTGCCAGCGTGGCCACGCTTTGGTTCATGCTGTAGAAGTGCAAGCCCGGCGCACCACCTGCGCGCAATTGGTCACACAGGTCGGTCACCACCTCCAAACCAAAGGCTTTGATGGAAGCGATGTCATCGCCGTAGCCTTGCAAACGCAAACGAATCCAACGCGGAATTTCGGCACCGCAGGCATCCGAGAAACGCAACAGCTGTGACGAGCTGGTGATGGGCATGATGCCGGGCACGATGGGAATGTGCACACCCAGCTTGTCAGCGTCTTCCACGAAGCGGAAATACGCATCGCTGTTGTAAAAATATTGCGTGATGGCCGAGTCCGCGCCCGCTTTCACCTTGGTTGCGAATGCCTGCAAATCGGCATCGGCCGATTTGGCTTGCGGATGAATCTCGGGATAGGCTGCCACTTCAATGCCAAAGTCATCCCCCGTTTCGGCACGAATGAAAGCCACCAAATCGCTGGCGTATTGAAATTCGCCACCTGCGCCATAGCCACTGGGCAAATCGCCGCGCAAGGCGACCAAACGCTTCACACCCATGGCTTTGAATTCGGCCAACTGCTGACGCACGCTGTCACGCGTGGCCCCGATGCAGGAGAAGTGCGAAGCGGCCGCCATGCCTTCGCTCAATATTTCTTTCAAGGTCGAGATCGTGCCCGCTTGCGTGGAGCCGCCGGCGCCGTAGGTGACCGAGCAAAACTGTGGCTGCAATGGGTACAGCGCCTGACGCACGGCGCGCAACTTCTCCGCCCCCTCGGGGGTTTTGGGTGGAAAAAACTCAATGCTCAAGCTGTTGTTTGCTGTCATGTCCGTCTCACTTGTTGGCGCGTCATGCACGACGCGCACCAATCCAAAATTCTTTGTTGCCATCGCCACCGGTAATGGCGCTGGGCCAGTAACCCAACACATTCAAATTCAATACGGCACAGGCTTCGCGCAAGCGCGCTTCTACCTGTACATAGCTGGCTTCGTCTTTGACCAAACCACCTTTGCCGATGTCACTGGGCTGCAGCTCGAACTGCGGCTTCACCAACATCAGCAGCGTCCCGCCCTTCTTTAACAACGGCAGCAACGCGGGCAACACCAGGGTGAGCGAGATGAACGACAAGTCCCCCACCACCCAATCAAAACCAAGTGCGGCATCTGGCACGCGTGCATCGTCCGTTTGCAACTCACGCGCATTGATGTGCTCCACACACACCACACGCGGGTCATCGCGCAAACGCGGATGCAACTGACCATGCCCCACATCCAGCCCCACCACTTGCGCAGCACCATGCTGCAGCAAGCAATCGGTGAAGCCGCCGGTGCTCTGCCCCACATCGAGACAACGGGCCCCTTGAGGCGACAGACCACTGCTGTGCAGCGCGCCTTCCAACTTCAAACCACCGCGAGACACGTAACGTGCCTCGGCGTTGTCCAGCACGCGCAACTCGCAAGGCGCTGGCAACACATCACCATTTTTGGTCACGCGTTGCCACGGCTTGGTGCCCAAGCGCCACTCGACGCCCGAGGCAATCAGCCGCTGCGCTTGTGAGCGCGACGCGGCCAACCCTCGGTCTACCAGCAGCTGATCGGCGCGCATGCCAGAGCGTGGTGCTTAGTAACGGTAGGTGTCTGGCTTGTAAGGACCAACTTTGGGCACGCCGATGTAAGCCGCTTGCTCGTCAGTCAACTCAGTCAACATCGCGCCGACTTTCATGAGGTGCAAACGCGCCACTTTTTCGTCGAGGTGCTTGGGCAACACATAGACCTTGCCCACGTCGTACGCGTCTTTGTGTGCGAACAATTCGATTTGCGCAATCGTTTGGTTAGCAAACGAAGAAGACATCACAAAGCTGGGGTGACCGGTGCCGCAACCCAAGTTCACCAAGCGGCCTTTGGCCAACAAGATGATGCGCTTGCCATCGGGAAAGATGACGTGGTCGACTTGGGGCTTGATCTCTTCCCACTTGCACTTTTCTTCCAACTTGGCCACTTGGATTTCGTTGTCGAAGTGACCGATGTTGCAGACGATGGATTGGTCTTTCATCGCCGCCATGTGTTCGTAGGTGATCACGTCACGGTTGCCGGTGGTGGTCACAAAGATGTCGGCTTTGTCAGCCGCGTATTCCATGGTCACCACTTTGTAGCCTTCCATCGCAGCTTGCAAGGCGTTGATCGGATCGATCTCAGTCACCCACACTTGCGCGCTCAAAGCACGCAAGGCTTGTGCAGAGCCTTTGCCCACGTCGCCGTAGCCAGCCACCACAGCCACTTTGCCAGCGATCATCACGTCCGTCGCGCGCTTGATGCCGTCCACCAACGATTCGCGGCAGCCGTACAAGTTGTCGAACTTGCTCTTGGTCACCGAGTCGTTCACGTTGATGGCACGGTACATCAAGGTGCCTTTGGCCGACATTTCTTTCAGGCGGTGCACGCCGGTGGTGGTCTCTTCGGTCACGCCAATGATCTCAGCGCTCTTGCGGCTGTACCACGTGGCATCTTCGGCCAACTTGGCTTTGATGGAATTGAACAAGCAAGTTTCTTCTTCGCTCGTGGGGTTGGCGATGAGCGATGCATCTTTTTCTGCGCGCTTGCCCAAGTGCATCAACAACGTGGCATCGCCGCCGTCGTCCAAGATCATGTTGGGGCCTTCGCCTGCTGTGCCCTTCGCACCGAATTCAAAAATACGGTGGGTGTAGTCCCAGTACTCGGCCAAGGTTTCGCCTTTGGTCGCGAACACAGGAATGCCGGCTTCGGCAATCGCAGCAGCCGCGTGGTCTTGGGTCGAGAAGATGTTGCAAGACGCCCAACGCACGTCAGCGCCCAAGGCCTTCAAGGTTTCGATCAACACGGCGGTTTGAATGGTCATGTGCAACGAGCCGGTCACGCGAGCGCCTTTCAAAGGCTGTGACTTGGCGAACTCGTCGCGGATGGCCATCAAACCGGGCATTTCGGTTTCGGCAATTTTGATTTCTTTGCGGCCCCAAGCGGCCAAAGACATATCGGCCACGATGTAATCGGCGGC
>JBPCSU010000124.1:0-3457 GCA_051006815.1 Limnohabitans sp. | reverse complement strand
CAGGTTTGACAACGCGCTTTGAAGCTCACGCACTTCACCTAAAAGCATGGACTCGGCAAGCGATGGCGGTAAATCGAACTGAATTTTTTGTGCTTGAGAACCACCCATGATCGTTTCAGACAACCCGCGCGCCTCTTGTTCGCAAGATTGCATGAGTCGTTGCAGTGGCAAGTCGTTCAACAAGTTGGGAATCGGACTTCCCTCTAAGCGTGACAAAGTGAGCAAATCCTCGACCAAGCCTTGCATTCGCGTGGCTTGGATCGACATCAGCCCCAAATAACGCTTCTGCTCGTCCTCACTCAGGCTTAAGGTTTGAAGCGTTTCAACAAAACCAGACATCACCGTCAGCGGCGTACGAATTTCGTGCGAGACGTTGGCCACAAAATCACGGCGCATGGCCTCCGCTTGTTCGAGCAAGGTGACATCGCGCGTGAGCAGTAGTTGTTTACCTTCTCCATAGCGGTGACGTTGAACAGAGATGCGTACGGGGCGTTCTAACCTGTGCTGATGCCCGGCCATCACCACAGGTTCAACAGGGTTGTCTAACGCCATGTAGGCAGTGAAGATGGGGTCACGCAGCAAATTACCCACGCGTTGCATCACGTCACGTTCAGGATGAATGCCCAAGTGCGTGGCAGCGGTCAGGTTGCACCATTCAATTTGGGCATGGGCATCGAGCATCACCACCCCGTTGGGTGAGGCTTGAATGGCAGACAGAAAATCTTTTAAGCGTTGTTCTCCGGCGTCAATGCTGCGTTCACGCTCTCGCAACAGCTTGCGCGCACGGTCGGTGATAACGCCCCACCAACCAGACATTTGGGGTGCCATGGCCAAATCACCATGACGCAACCATGAACGCACTCGGTAGCCACGCCATGCATCCACCAACATCCACGCAAAACCTGCAAGCAAAGCGCCTACCAGCAAGTAGGTTGATTTTTGCTTGTCGTCCATCACCGCCCAACTAAACCCGATGGCAGCGCCAAAGGCGAGAAGTGAAATGAATGAAAAAATCCGGCTAATCACAGAGGCCTTGTGAAGATATCAAGAATGTTGCGTGATCCGATATCCTACGCCACGCACGGTCTCCACCATACTCCCTGCAGCACCGAGTGCTTCACGCAGTCGCTTCACGTGGACATCGACCGTGCGTTCTTCAATGAACACATGGTCTCCCCAGACACGGTCGAGCAACTGACTGCGACTGTGTACGCGCTCGGCATGGTGCATCAAGTAATTCAACAACTTGAATTCTGTGGGACCTAATTTGATACCTTGATCATTGAAGGTCACGCGGTGGGTCGCCCCATCAAGCTGCAACCCCCCCATGCGCACCACATCACTCGCCTGCTCAGGCGCACGTCGGCGCAAAACAGCACGAATCCGAGCCAACAACTCTTGCGTTGAGAAAGGTTTGGTGATGTAGTCATCAGCCCCCGCGTCGAGGCCTGCAATTTTGTCGGGCTCATCCCCCCGAGCAGTGAGCATCAAGATGGGCGTAGTTTTGGTACGTGGGTCGGCTCGCCAACGGCGTGCCAATTCCAAACCACTTTGACCTGGGAGCATCCAATCGAGCAAGATCACGTCGGGCAACACCTCATCGATGTGCTGCTGCGCCTCGACCCCATCCGAGGCCAGCAAAGGCATCATGCCGTTATGACGCAAATTGATCGAAATGAGTTCGGCAATCGCAGACTCATCTTCGACTACCAACACGCGCGCAATTTTCATTTCAAAAAACTTTCAATCAGCCCATCGACGATTCAACGTCTGCCAAAGGCGTGTGACGCACATCTTCACCTTTCACGATGTAGATGATGAATTCAGCAATGTTTTTCGAGTGATCGCCAATGCGTTCAATCGCCTTGGCGATGAACAACAAATCCAAACTGGCGGAGATGGTGCGTGGGTCTTCCATCATGTAGGTGATGAGCTTGCGCACAAAGCCGTCAAACTCTTTGTCAATTTCGTTGTCTTCACGCAAGATGCTGACAGCCATCGGCACGTCCAAGCGCGCAAACGCATCCAAGGCTTTGCGCAACAAGCCAGAAGCGAGTTCAGCAGAGACACGCAAATCGCTCGAAGGCAAAGAACGTGGCGCAGAGCCTTCGATGATGGACTTCACCATGCGCGCGATTTTGGCGGCCTCGTCGCCCACACGCTCTAAGTTGGCGGTGGTTTTCGACATGGCCATGAGCAAACGCAAATCACGGGCCGTGGGTTGGCGACGACCAATGACCGAGGCGATTTCGCGATCAATCTCAACCTCTAAGCTGTTGACACGGTTTTCAGCCACCAGCACATCATCTGCGGCTTCTGGGCTGAACTGTGACAAGGCGTACACCGCTTGGCGGATTTGCGACTCCACCAAACCACCCAGCTCCATCACATGCGAGGAGATGTTGTTGAGATCGGAGTCAAACTGTGAGGACAAATGTTTTTCTGGCATGGGGTGTCTCCTATTAGCCGAAACGGCCGGTGATGTAGTCTTCAGTCGCGGTCTTGTTGGGCTTGAAGAAGATTTGTTCCGTCTCGCCAAACTCCACCAGTTCGCCCAGGTACATGTAGGCGGTGTAGTCGCTGCAACGTGCCGCCTGTTGCATGTTGTGCGTCACGATGGCAATGGTGTAGTCCGCTTTCAGTTCGTGCACCAACTCTTCCACTTTGCCAGTAGAGATGGGATCGAGGGCGGAGGTTGGTTCATACAACAACAACACCGAGGGCTTCACCGCCACGCTGCGCGCAATGCACAAACGCTGCTGCTGACCACCCGAGAGTGACAAACCGTTTTGACCTAATTTGTCTTTGACCTCGGTCCACAACGCCGCCTTGGTCAAGGCCCATTCCACGCGTTCGTCCATTTCTGTTTTGCTCAGGTTTTCGTACAAGCGCACACCAAAGGCGATGTTGTCGTAAATCGTCATGGGAAACGGTGTGGGCTTTTGAAACACCATGCCGATACGGGCACGCAGCAAGTTCAAGTCTTGCTTTGGATCCAAGATGTTTTGCCCGTAAAAATTGATTTGACCTTCTGCATGTTGACCTGGGTACAGGCTGTACATGCGATTCAAGGTACGCAACAAGGTGGACTTTCCGCATCCTGAAGGACCAATGAATGCAGTCACTTTACGCTCGGCAATGTCCATCGTGACATTGCGGAGGCCTTGAAATTTGCCATAAAAGAAGTTCAAGTCACGAACCTCAATGGCGTTCTTTTGTGCTGTTTTGATTTCAGACATTTTTAAATTCCTGATTGAAATTAGGCGCTGACTTTTTCGCGGAAGAACACACGTGCCAAGATGTTGAGCACGAGCACAGTCAAGGTGATCAACAAAGCACCGGCCCAAGCCAAACGCACCCAGTTGTCATAAGGGCTCATGGCGAACTGGAAAATCACCACAGGCAAGTTGGCCATGGGCGAGTTCATGTCCCACGAGAAGAACTGGTTGTTCAAGGC
>JBPCSU010000123.1:0-3027 GCA_051006815.1 Limnohabitans sp. | reverse complement strand
TTACACCGTGGCCTTGGCTGCCAGCATCCCCAATATTTACCAAGGCAAGCCGGGCGACACCTTCTTTTGTACCAGCGACATCGGCTGGGTGGTGGGCCACAGCTACATCATCTACGGCCCACTGATTGGTGGCATGGCCACCATCATGTACGAAGGTCTGCCCATTCGCCCAGACGGCGGCGTTTGGTGGAGCTTGGTCGAGAAGTACAAAGTCACGGTCATGTTCAGCGCACCGACCGCAATTCGCGTGCTCAAGAAGCAAGACCCCGCGTTGTTGACCAAGTACAACTTGTCCACACTGAAAGCCTTGTTCTTGGCCGGTGAGCCTTTGGATGAACCCACGGCCAAATGGATTTCTGAAGGCCTGAATGGCAAAGCCATCATCGACAACTACTGGCAAACCGAAACTGGTTGGCCGATCTTGACCATCTGTAACGGTGTGGAAAAAGCACCGAGCAAATTTGGCTCACCCGGCAAGGCGGTTTACGGCTACAACGTGAAGCTGGTCGACGACCAAACCGGCGAAGAGCTAACGGGCGCCAACCAAAAAGGCGTGTTGACCATCGAAGGCCCGCTGCCTCCCGGCAACTTGCAAACCATTTGGGGCGATGACACCCGTTTTGTCAACACCTACTGGAAAACAGTGCCCAACAAGCTGGTGTACAGCACCTTCGATTGGGCGGTGCGCGACGAAGACGGCTACTACTTCATCTTGGGTCGTACCGATGATGTGATCAACGTGGCCGGCCACCGTTTGGGCACCCGAGAAATCGAAGAGAGCATCTCCAGCCACCCCAACATCGCTGAAGTGGCGGTGGTGGGCATGGCCGACCAGCTCAAAGGCCAAGTGGCTATGGCGTTTGCGATTGCCAAGGACACATCTGGTTTGACCGACGATGCCGCACGCAAAGCCTTGGAAGCCGAGGTGATGAAGGTGGTGGACAGCCAATTGGGTGCTGTGGCACGTCCTGCCCGCGTGATTTTTGTCACTGCCTTGCCCAAGACGCGCAGTGGTAAGTTGCTGCGTCGTGCCATTCAAGCCGTGTGCGAAAAGCGTGATCCAGGTGATTTGACAACCATCGATGACCCCACCGCACTGCAACAAATCAAAGACCAAATCGGCTGATTTGGGGCTTGAAGACGCGATAACGATAAGAAAAGGCGCACAGGGCTGAGTTTCGGTGGCACAATCTTGGATGCACTAGGTCAATCCTGACCACAGTCGCATCCGCTAACCGGTCCAGCCGTGTCGCGGAGGTTTTTTTCCAACCAACTAATGTTCCCTGCAGGGGAACGGAGGTCAGCGCAAATGAGTGAGACAACCGTCTACCAAGCCTATTCAGGCAATACCCATCTCTTCGGGGGCAACACCCCTTACGTCGAAGAGATGTACGAAAACTATCTAGCCAATCCTGGTAGCGTGCCCGATTCGTGGCGCGAGTACTTCGACGCGTTGTCGCATGTGCCCGCTGTCGATGGCTCGAATGCCAAAGACGTGCCTCACTTGCCCGTCATCAACGCTTTTGCCGAACGCGCCAAAGCCGGCGGCACCAAAGTGGTCATGGCCAGCGAAAACGCCGAAATGGGCCGCAAGCGCACCGCCGTGCAACAGCTCATTGCCGCGTACCGCAACGTGGGCCAACGCTGGGCAGACCTCGATCCACTCAAGCGCACTGAACGTCCCAATATTCCTGACCTCGATCCCGCTTTCTACGGCTTCACCGATGCCGACCAAGAAACCGTGTTCGACACCAGCAACACTTTCTTCGGCAAGAACAGCATGTCCTTGCGCGAATTGCTCAACGCTTTGCGTGAAACCTACTGCGGCACCTTGGGCGCAGAGTTCATGTACACCTCAGAAATGGGTGAAAAGCGTTGGTGGCAAGAGAAGTTGGAAAGCATCCGCAGCAAGCCCAACTTCAACTCAGACCAAAAGAAAACCATCCTCGAGAACTTGACCGCCGCTGAAGGTTTGGAGCGTTACCTCCACACCAAATACGTCGGTCAAAAACGCTTCTCGCTCGAAGGTGGCGAAAGCTTCATCGCCGCGATGGACGAGCTGATCCAACAAGCCGGCCTCAAAGGCGTGCAAGAGGTTGTGATTGGTATGGCCCACCGTGGCCGTTTGAACGTGTTGGTCAACACCATGCGCAAGTTGCCAGCCGACTTGTTTGCCGAGTTCGACCACACAGCCCCTGAAGAACTGCCAGCCGGTGACGTGAAATACCACCAAGGCTTCAGCTCCGACGTGTCCACCAAAGGCGGCCCCGTGCACTTGTCTTTGGCGTTCAACCCCTCTCACTTGGAAATCGTCAACCCCGTGGTGGAAGGCTCTGTGCGCGCCCGTATGGACCGTCGTGCCGATCCCCATGGCAAGCAAGTGTTGCCCGTGTTGGTGCACGGCGACTCTGCGTTCGGTGGCCAAGGCGTGAACCAAGAAACCTTGTGCTTGGCCCAAACCCGTGGTTACACCACAGGCGGCACCGTGCACATCATTGTGAATAACCAAATCGGTTTCACAACCTCTGACCCACGCGACATGCGCTCAAGCGTGTTCTGTACCGACATCGTCAAGATGGTGGAAGCACCTGTGTTGCACGTCAACGGGGATGATCCTGAAGCCGTGGTGTTGGCCACCCAATTGGCCCTCGAATACCGCATGACGTTCAGCAAGGATGTGGTCATCGACAACGAGTGTTTCCGCAAACTCGGTCACAACGAGCAAGACACCCCAGCGCTGACCCAGCCGCTGATGTACAAAAAAATCGCTGCTCACCCCGGCACGCGCAAGCTCTACGCCGACAAGTTGGCCACCCAAGGCTTGGGCGAAGGTTTGGGCGACGAGATGGTCAAGGCTTACCGCGCCGCGTTGGATGCAGGCAAGCACTTGGAAGACCCTGTCGTGAGCAACTTCAAGACCAAGTTCACTGTGGACTGGTCACCCTTCATGGGCAAGAAGTGGACCGATGCAGCGGACACCGCCAGTCCCATGACCGAGTGGAAACGCTTGGCCGAGAAGATCACCAC
>JBPCSU010000122.1:0-4453 GCA_051006815.1 Limnohabitans sp. | reverse complement strand
GGCATATTCTTGATGCAGTAAAGCGACTACACGCTGATGGACTCAAGATTGACTTTAGTCTCGTAGAGGGTTTGACACAGCTTGAAGCGCGCAAGTTGTATGAAAAAGCTGATCTTGTTATTGATCAACTACTTGCAGGTTGGTAGCTTTCGTGAGGGGTTTGGTACTGTCGTGATTGAGGCCGCTGCGATGGGCCGCCCGGCGGTGGCATCGCGCATCTATGGGCTGACTGACGCGGTGATTCATGAAGAAACGGGTTTTCTGACCCCCCCTGCCGATGCTAATGAACTGTACCAAGCGATGGAGCGCATGCTAGACACTAAAGAGCGCGAGCGTCTTGGTAACAATGCTCGCGCCAGGGCTATTAATTACTTTAGTGCTGATCGTTTAACCCAATACTGGGTTTCGTATTACGCAAGAAGACTAGGCAATGATGCCGACCAATCTGTTG
Source organism: Limnohabitans sp. (assembly GCA_051006815.1). Lineage (GTDB taxonomy): Bacteria > Pseudomonadota > Gammaproteobacteria > Burkholderiales > Burkholderiaceae_C > Limnohabitans. Next base: position 4,002 of record JBPCSU010000122.1, on the reverse strand, counting down.
GTTGATCTATGACAACATTGGTGACGGGGGCGAATGGTTTTGTTGGTGGTGCGCTTTGTGCAAGACTTCGCCGAGATGGTATGTCCCTACGAGAAATCATGAGAGGGCTAAACCCAGTGCCACATTGTGATGAGGCTGTAATGTTTGCCAGCCTTTCGTCAGATACCGACTGGACAAATGCGCTAAGAAACGTAAAGCAAGTCGTGCACTTGGCGGCACGCGTTCACATTATGAACGATACAAGCTCAGACCCCTTGGCCGAGTTTCGTCGCGTGAATGTCGAAGGTACGGCTAATCTCGCCCGTCAAGCTGCCGCAGCAGGCGTTCAACGGTTCGTTTTTTTAAGCTCGATTAAAGTGAATGGCGAGTTCACGGTGGCGGGCCAGCCATTTACCGCCGATGATGTTCCGGCACCTCAGGATCCCTACGGCATTTCTAAACATGAGGCAGAGCAGTCGCTGCGACAGATCGCTGATGAAACTGGAATGGAAGTGGTGATCATTCGCTCACCGTTGGTGTATGGACCTGGTGTCAAAGCGAATTTTGCAGCCATGATGCGTTGGCTGGCCCGAGGCTTGCCTTTGCCCTTGGCGGCAGCGACGCAAAACCGCCGCAGTATGGTCGCTTTGGATAATCTGGTTGACTTGATCGTCACCTGTTTGCATCACCCTGCAGCTGCTCGACAGACTTTTTTGGTCAGCGATGGAGAAGACTTGTCGACCGTCGACTTGCTTCGCCGTATGGGTGTCGCCATGGGGCGTGCGGCACGTTTGTTTTACGTGCCAACGGCGTGCTTAAAACTGGCAGCCAAACTGGTGAACAAGCCCGGCATTTACCAACGCCTATGTGGTTCTTTGCAACTAGACATCACCAAGACCCGTCAGATGTTGGGCTGGGCTCCGTCCGTATCCGTGAACGAGGCCCTGCAGCGAGCCACGGAAGGTTTGTGTCAATGAAACGAGGAGTTGATTTGCCGCTGGCTGTGTTGAGTGTCGCTGTGTTGGCTCTACCTCTTTTGTTGGTGGCTGTGGCTGTGCGCTTGACATCGCCTGGCCCAGCCTTGTATTGGAGCGACCGGGTCGGGCGGGATAACCGTATTTTTAAAATGCCCAAGTTTCGCAGTATGCGGATCGACACGCCCGCTGTGGCCACGCACTTGCTGCCAAACCCCGAGCAGTGGCTCACGCCCATCGGTTCATTTCTGCGTAAGTCCAGCCTAGATGAGTTACCCCAGTTGTGGAGCATTTTGATGGGGGACATGAGTTTTGTGGGGCCTCGTCCGGCTTTGTACAACCAAGATGACCTGATAGCGCTGCGCACATCGCGCGGGGTGCATGTGTTGTTGCCTGGCTTGACGGGGTTGGCCCAGATTAACGGGCGCGATGAACTGCCGATTCCTCAAAAAGTGGCGTTGGATGAACAATACCTGCAACAGCAAAGTTTTTGGCTGGACATGAAGATCATTGCCTTGACAGCACTCAAGGTGATCAAAAAAAATGGGGTGACGCATTGAAAACTCAGTTAGATCGATTGGCTGACCCCATGCTGGCATTGCCTCGCTTGGCCAAACGCTTGATCGCTTTGTCGGTGGACATGGCGCTGTGTGTCTTCGCCGTGTGGCTGGCTTTTTATTTGCGTTTGGATGAGTTCGTTAGTTTGAATGGTGACAGTGAGTGGTCGAATGGCTTGGTTTGGGCAGCACTGGTTTCGATGGCGCTGGCCTTGCCTATTTTTGTAGTGTTGGGTTTTTATCGGGCCATTTTTCGCTACAGCGGATGGCCTGCGCTGTTGACTGTGGGGAGAGCCATTGGGGCGTACGGTTTGTTGTATGTCTGTGTGTTCACGGTCCTGGGCGTGACGGGTGTGCCGCGCACGGTGGGGCTCATTCAGCCCATGCTGTTACTCTTTCTGGTGGGGGCTTCGAGGGCTTTGGCCAGGGTGTGGTTGGGGGACCGGTATCAAAGTATTTTGCAAAGGGCAGCTCGTCTCAAGGTGTTGATTTATGGGGCTGGCAACAGCGGGCGTCAGTTGGCGCAAGCCATGACCAATAGCCACGACATGCAGGTGGCCGGGTTCTTGGACGATGACGATCGCTTGCACGGACATGTGCTCAACGGTTTGCGCATTTATGCGGTGCACGACTTGCCCACGTTGGTGAGCTCGGTGGGTGTGGCTCATGTGTTGCTGGCGTTGCCCGGCATCAACCGCGCCCGACGCAATGAAATTTTGAACAGCTTGGCCCCTTTTAAGGTGGCGGTGCGTACCTTGCCCAGTTTGAACGATTTGGCGCAAGGCAAGGTGAACGTGTCGGACCTACGCGAGCTGGATATCGACGACCTCTTGGGCCGCGAGCCGGTTCAGCCCAATGGTTTACTGCTCAACCTCAACACCCTGGGCAAGCGGGTAGTGGTGACGGGCGCGGGCGGCAGCATCGGCAGCGAGTTGTGCCGGCAAATTGTGCGCACGCAACCAAAGCAATTGCTGTTGGTGGACATGAGCGAATTCGCGCTCTACCAAATTCACCAAGAGTTGTTGGTCGTGGCCAATGGGGTGGAGTTGGTGCCGCTGCTGGCCTCGGTGTGCGACAAGATGCGCATGCACGAGATAATGGGCACCTGGAAGCCCCACACCGTCTACCACGCCGCGGCCTACAAACACGTGCCCATGGTGGAACACAACCCCGCCGAAGGCGTGCGCAACAACGTGTGGGGTACGTGGGTCTGCGCCGAAGCGGCGGCGCGCAACGGCGTACGCAATTTTGTGCTGATTAGCACTGACAAGGCGGTACGTCCCACCAACATCATGGGCGCCACCAAGCGTCTGGCCGAAATGGTACTACAGGCATTGGCAGAACAGCCTGGCGTCACCACCTTTTCGATGGTCCGTTTCGGGAATGTGCTTGGCTCCAGCGGTTCGGTGGTGCCGCTGTTCCGCGAGCAGATTAAAAGCGGCGGCCCCATCACCCTGACGCACGCAGACATCACCCGCTACTTCATGACCATCCCCGAAGCCGCACAGTTGGTGATTCAGGCAGGGGCCATGGGGCAAGGTGGGGATGTGTTTGTGTTGGACATGGGGGATCCGGTGAAGATTGTCGACCTGGCGAGGCGCATGGTGGAACTGTCGGGCCTGACGGTGCGCGATGAAAACGACCCCAGCGGTGACATCGAAGTGGCCGTGACTGGCTTGCGCCCCGGTGAAAAGCTTTATGAAGAGCTGTTGATTGGCGATAACCCTTTGCCCACTTCTCACGGTCGTATCATGCAAGCACATGAAGAATTTTTGCCTTGGGATGAGCTTCAAGATAAGTTGTTTAGCTTAACAAAGGCCTTGGATGTCAACAATGTACCGCTCATTCGAGCACTGTTAAAACAACTTGTAATAGGTTATCAGCCAGAGGGTGATGTGGTCGATTGGGTGTGGATGGCACAAGAATCAAAATAAATGGAAATTGAATCATGACAATTTTTGTAACTGGCTGCGCTGGCTTCATCGGCAGTAACTTCGTTCACACATGGCTCTCGTCGTCAGACGAAACCGTGGTGAACTTAGACAAGCTCACCTACGCCGGTAACCTGGCCAACCTTGATACCTTTAAGGGAGACAAGCGCCACGTGTTTGTGCAAGGCGACATTGGGGACCGAACCTTGGTGCCAAAGTTGTTGGCCAAGCACCAGCCCCGAGCTGTACTGAACTTCGCAGCCGAAAGCCATGTCGACAGATCCATCCACGGCCCCAGTGACTTTATTGAAACCAACGTGGTCGGCACCTTCAATTTGCTAGAAAGCGTGCGCGTTTATTGGCAAGACTTGCCTGCGGCAGAGAAAGAGTCTTTCCGCTTCTTGCATGTGTCGACCGACGAGGTCTATGGCACGCTCTCGCCAACGGCCCCCCCGTTTGCAGAAACGAAGAACTACGAGCCCAACAGTCCGTATTCAGCCAGCAAGGCTGCCAGCGACCACTTGGTTCGTGCATGGCATCACACCTATGGCTTGCCAGTGT
>JBPCSU010000121.1:0-3629 GCA_051006815.1 Limnohabitans sp. | reverse complement strand
ACACGTGCCGGAGCAAGAGAGTGACCGTGTGTGGCGCCACATTGACGCAGCGGTGAATGCCGCGGCGCAATCCATTCCCGCACAGGCCAAAGGGCAGCGTATTTATTTTGAAGTCAGTCGTGCACCCTACGGCGCCAGCGAGTCGTCGTTCATTGGCGAGACCTTGCAACGCCTGGGCGCGCGCAACATCTTGCCCGCCTCGCTGGGACCGTTTCCCAAAATCAATCCCGAGTTCGTGGTGCGTGCGCAGCCCGACATCATCATGGTGGGTGACAGCAATTTTGCTGACATGGCCAACCGTCCGGGTTGGCAAAACATGCGGGCCATGCGGACGCAGCGCGTGTGTCATTTCAAATCGGAAGAGTCCGATGTGTTGGTCCGTGCCGGTCCACGCATGGCCGAAGCGGCACGTCTGATGGCCCAGTGTTTGATTGACAAAGCCGACGCGTCACAAACGAGGGGGGCACCATGACCGATCACGGGACACACTGGTCCCCTTGGGGTGTTGCCCTGGGGCTGCTGGTGTTATGTGTGTTTGGCATTGCGTTGGGGAGTGCGGTGGGCAGCACAGGGGTCGAGAGCTGGCTCAGTGCTTGGCATGACGACACCGCATGGCAAATCGTTTGGGACATCCGTTTGCCGCGCAGCGTTGGCGCGTGTGTGGCAGGGGCTTTGCTGGGGTTGGCGGGTGCGTTGGCGCAGGGGTTGTTTCGTAACCCTTTGGCTGATCCGTATCTTTTGGGCAGTGCTTCGGGGGCGTCACTGGGGGTGGCGGTCGCGTTGGCATTGTTTGGTGGGAACCCGTTTGCGACTGAATTTTTGGTGCGCTTGGGGTTGACCGGCGCGGCATTTGTCGGCGCCGTGTTGGCCGTGTTGCTCACCTTGGTGCTGGCACGTGGCGTGCAGCACACCTTGCGCTTGTTGCTCGCCGGCGTGATTGTGGGCGTGGTCTTTGGTGCGGTGGCGTCGCTCATCACGCTCATGCGTCCTGATGTGTTGCAAGGCATGCAAGGCTTTTTGTTGGGCTCGACCAGCTTCATCGGGTGGAATGCGTGCGTGCTGATGTTGGGCGTGTTGCTGGTGTGCGCGGTGGTGGCCTTTGTCTTGAGCCGCGTATTGGATGCTTTGAGTTTGGGTGAAACCACTGCCTTGAGTTTGGGTGTGCCGCTCGCGCCCGTTCGCGTGGCCTTGGTGTGTGTGCTGGCCTTGGCCACAGGCACGGCCGTGGCCCAAACCGGTTTGGTGGCTTTTGTGGGGTTGGCGGCACCGCACTTGGTGCGCTCGGTGGTGAAGGCCAAACACAACTGGACCGTGTTGCTCTCCGCCTTCATGGGCGGCGCCCTGTTGTTGGCGGCTGATGTGTTGGCGCGCCTGCTGCTGTCACCACAAGAAATGCCTGTGGGCGTGCTGACCGCTGTGCTGGGTGGTGGCTATTTGCTGTGGTTGATGTACCGCGGCCAAACGGCGAGGGGGGCACGATGACGGCATCACTCACCGCTTTGCGCTTGCACGAGGTGCATGTCTCGCTTGCCGAGCACGAGGTGTTGCACGGCGTGAATCTGTCGTTCGCTGCAGGGCGCTGGACCAGCATCGTGGGGCCCAATGGCGCTGGCAAATCAACCTTGCTCAAAGCATTGGCGGGTTTGTTGCCGACGACGGGGGAGATTTTTTTGTTTGACCAAGCGTTGATGGCGATGGACCGCCAACAACGCGCGCAACAACTGTCGTGGTTAGGCCAGAACGAAGTGGCATCTGACGACTTGCGTGTGTGGGATGTGGTCATGCTCGGCCGCATGCCGCACCAAAACTGGCTGGCCGCACCCAGTGCACAAGACCATGCGGTGGTGGAAACCGCACTGAAAGCCACGCAAGCGTGGGATTGGCGTGAGCGTGCCTTAGGCCAACTTTCGGGGGGGGAGCGACAGCGTGTGTTGCTGGCGCGTGCCATGGCCGTGCAAGCGCAGGTGATGTTGATGGACGAGCCCTTGGCCAACTTAGACCCGCCGCACCAAGTGGATTGGCTTGAGCAAGTGCGCTGCCTGACCGCACAAAACACCACGGTCATCAGTGTGTTGCACGAGGTGGGCATGGCCCTGCATGCCGATGACATGGTGGTGATGCAAGCTGGACGTATCGTGCACCACGGTGCGTGTATGGATGTGCAAACGCATCGTGCGGTGGAGGCGGTGTTTGATCACCGCATTGCCATTCATTCGCTCGACGGTCAGTGGGTGGCTGTGCCAAAAATCTAAAGCATGCAAATCGAACAGCCCCCTGTGAACTACACCCGTGTCACGCCGCAAAGCGAGCGACGTGGTTTGCTGATCGTGAATACGGGCGATGGCAAAGGCAAAAGTACGGCTGCTTTTGGTTTGGCTTTGCGTGCGCACGGACGCGGCACAGCGGTGAAGATTTACCAGTTCATGAAAGTGCCAACGGCTCGATTTGGCGAACACCGGATGTTTGAAAAACTAGGCATTCCGGTGGAAGGCTTGGGCGATGGGTTTAGCTGGAAAAGCAAAGACCTCGCGCACTCTGCGCAACTTGCACGGGAGGGGTGGCAAAAAGCCAAGTCGGCGATTCTGAGTGGAGCTTTCTTTTTGATCGTCTTGGATGAAATGACTTACCCCCTGATTTACGGTTGGCTCCCTTTAGAAGACGTGTTGGCCACCCTGCGAGATCGACCCAAAGAGGTGCATGTGTGCATGACGGGTCGACGCTGCCCACCCGAACTGGTGGCCTTGGCAGACACGGTCACTGAGATGCAGAAAATCAAGCACGCCTTCAATGCAGGCGTTCCCGCACAACGCGGCATTGAAGACTAAAAGGATTTCGCCATGACAGCCAAATGCGTGATGGTGCTGGGCACCTCCAGCGGTGCCGGTAAAAGCTGGTTGACCACGGCCTTGTGCCGTTGGTATGCGCGCCAAGGCTTCAAAGTGGCGCCCTTCAAAGCGCAGAACATGAGCAACAACGCGCGCGTGGTGGCGTCACCCAACGGCTTGGGCGAGGTGGGCTCTGCCCAATACTTTCAAGCCTTGGCGGCCAAAGCCGAGCCCGAGGTGCGCATGAACCCCTTGCTCCTCAAACCCGAGGCAGACACACACAGCCAAGTGGTCTTGTTGGGGGAGGTGAACCCAGCGTTGACAGACACACCTTGGCGCGGACGCAGTGAAAAAGTATGGCCAGACATCGCGGCTTCCCTGGATGCCCTGCGTGCCGAGAACGATGTGGTGGTGATTGAAGGTGCGGGCTCTCCGGCCGAAATTAATTTGATGGCGAATGACATCGTCAACCTGCGTGTGGCGCGCCATGCCGACGCCCGGTGTTTGTTGGTGACCGACATCGACAAAGGTGGTGCGTTTGCGCATTTGTATGGCACCTGGGCCTTGTTGCCGCCTGAGGACCAAGCCCGCATCACGGGCTTTGTGCTCAACAAATTTCGCGGCGATGCCAGCTTGCTCGCGCCTGCGCCTGAGATGCTGCAAGCACGCACTGGCGTGCCGACGGTGGCGGTGTTGCCCATGTGGTGGCAGCACGGATTGCCAGAAGAAGACGGGGTGTTTGACGATCGCAGCCGTGCCACGGGCAGGGTCACCCAAACGGTGGCGGTCATCGTCTATCCGCGC
>JBPCSU010000120.1:0-6699 GCA_051006815.1 Limnohabitans sp. | reverse complement strand
AAAGTGCCATGTAGGAGATTGTGATGGATGTTCTGCTGATTGTTTTCTTAACCCTGCTCAATGGCGTGTTTGCCATGTCCGAGATGGCGTTGGCCTCGAGCCGCAAAGCGCGCTTGGCGGCGCTTGCCGAAACCGGGGACAGTGGGGCGCACGCGGCCTTGCGGTTGCTGGAGCATCCCACGCAGTTTTTGTCCACCGTGCAAATTGGCATCACCTCGATTGGTGTGTTGAACGGCATCGTGGGTGAGGCCGCGTTCAGCGACGATTTCTCTTATTGGCTCTTGGTGCAAGGTGTGCCAGAGAGTGTGGCGGCGGGCTTGGCCACCGCCTTGGTGGTGACGCTCATCACCTTCAGCACCATCTTGTTTGGGGAACTGGTGCCCAAGCGCATTGGTCAGTTGTTCCCCGAGGCCGTGGCCCGTGTGGCGGCGCCGGTGATGTTGGCCTTGGCCACCTTGGCTAAACCCTTTGTGCATTTGTTGTCGGCCAGCACCAGCGCCATGTTGGCGTTGTTGCGCATCGATGTGCATGGCGCACGCACCGTGACCGAAGAAGAAATTTCAGCCAGCTTGGTCGAGGGTGTCGACGCCGGTGTGATTGAACAACACGAACACCAGATGGTGCAAAACGTGTTCAACCTCGACGAGCGTCCGCTCACCTCCATCATGGTGCACCGCTCGGACATCGAGTGGCTCGACGCCAAGCTGCCTGTGCCGCAAGCCTTGGCGCAAGTGGGGAGCAGTGGTGCGCATTCGTGGTACCCCGTGTGCCGTGGCGATCTTGACAACGTGGTGGGCGCCGTGAGCGTGTCGCAGTTGCTGCGCTTGCCTCCTGGCTCTGACATGACGGTCGATGCCTTGGCCAAGCCCGTGGCCTTTGTGCCCGAAACCTTGAGCGGCCTCGATTTGTTGGAGCAATTTCGCAAGCCCGCCGAACGTGCCACCGCCCATGGCCGCATGGTGTTGGTGGTAGACGAATATGGCGTGGTGCAAGGCTTGCTCACGCCGCGCGATTTGCTCGAAGCCATTACTGGTGAACTGCTGCAAGCCACGCCCACCGAAGAAGCGTGGGCCAAGCAACGCGAGGATGGTTCGTGGTCGGTCGATGGCACCATGCCGGTGAGCGAGTTCAAAGCGCGCTTGAACATCAAAGAATTGCCCGACGAAGACCGCGGCATTTACAACACCGTGGCCGGTTTGGTTATGGCCATCTCCGGCGAATTGCCTGCCGAAGGCGATGTGGTCGAGTTTGGGGAATGGCGTTTTGAAGTGGTCGACCTCGATGGTCGCCGCATCGACAAAGTGTGGGTCAGTCGCGTCGGTTAAACGGCACCTGGTACATCCACACGGGGCGGCCATCGCGGCCATAGACCACGGCCTTGGGTTCGAGCTCACGGGCTTCAAACTCCAAGCTCACCAGCCACGCGCCACGGCGCAATTCAGCCTCGGCTTTTTCGACGGCGCGGGGCATGCTCTCGGGGCGTTGAAACAGGTACACCATGTCGTAGCTGCGCCAGTCCACCAGCCAAATATCACCTTGGCGAATCTTGGCAAACGAGCAGCGCATCGCGCTCAACACGCGCAGGGGCCAGCTCATTTCCACGCCGTGCAATTCGGCGCGTGGAAACGCATTGCGCAAGGCCACCAAGCCATCGCCCATGCCACTGCCGGCATCCAAAATGCGTGCGCCTGCGGGCAACGCAATGTGCTCGGGCACTTCGATCAGCGCTTTCTTGGGGGTGGGAAACAGCGGCGCATCACGCCACGCTTTGCGTGGGTACACCAACACAATCAAGCCCAGCAACAACAGCCAACCGATGGGCGGCACGCTGAGGGTGGCTGACGAAACTGCCATCGACACCGGAAAGCCCAGCACCATCAGCGCTTTGCGCATGGGGGTGTGAACCAATTTACTCAAAAATCCACCCCAAAACGCGGCGGCCACCAGGGCGATGGTTTCGGTCAATCCGATCTCTTGCAGACCGATGAAAAGCAGCCAAGACGTACCCCAAGCGAACAGGGCGGGAAGGGGCCAATTCATGTACTTCATAGGGGAGAATGATAGCCAAATGAATCATCCAAATGCTCTTGGAAGACACCCTATGAATTCGCAGACCACCCACCCACTCAGCTCTGTTGATGAGATGCGCGCCACCTTGCGTCGCATCAGCCATCTCAAGGGGCGTCAAGCCGATGCGCCGTCGCTGCAAGACGTGCGTGCCTTGATTGGCGTGGGTCCGCATCGCCGTGATTGGCTGATCGAATATTTGCATGCGCTCAACGATGCGTACCGTGGTTTGTTTGAACGCCACTTGGTGGCCTTGGCGCAAGAGATGAAGCTGCCCATGGCCGAGGTGTACGAAGTGGCCACTTTCTATCACCACTTCGAGGTGTTGCCCAACGACGCCAAACCCGCCGCACTCACCGTGCGCGTGTGTGACGGACTGAGCTGCGCAATGGGCGGTGCCCAAGCGCTGTTGGCCAAGTTGCCTGGCATCTTGGGGACCGATGTGCGCGTCATCAGTGCGCCGTGTGTGGGCCGCTGCGAACAAGCCCCCGTGGCCGTGGTGCACCAACATGCCGTGGCCCATGCCACCCCTGACAACGTGGCTGCCGCCGTGAGCGCTGGCCACACCCAAGCCACCTTGCCCGACCATGTGGACTTCGAGGCCTACCAAGCCGATGGCGGTTACGCGCTGGCTGCCGCCTTGGCCGCGGGCACCACGCCGGCTGACGATGTGCTGCAAGCCATGGAAGCCTCGGGCCTGCGCGGTTTGGGTGGTGCAGGCTTTCCGGCCGGTCGCAAATGGCGCATCGTGCGCGAGCAACCCGCACCGCGTGTCATGGCCGTCAACATTGACGAGGGCGAGCCTGGCACCTTCAAAGACCGCACCTACCTCGAGCGTGACCCGCATCGCTTTTTAGAAGGCATGTTGGTGGCCGCGCAGGTGGTGGGCATCGACGCCATTTACATCTACCTGCGCGACGAATACCACGGCTGCCGTGCATTGCTTACCCAAGAGCTCGCGGCTTTGCAAGCCAACCCGCCGTGTCCCTTGCCACACATCGAGTTGCGTCGCGGTGCCGGCGCCTATGTGTGCGGTGAAGAATCCGCCATGATCGAAAGCATTGAAGGCAAACGGGGCGAGCCGCGCATGCGCCCGCCCTACATTGCGCAAGTGGGTTTGTTTGGCAAGCCCACGCTCGAACACAACTTTGAAACCCTGTACTGGGTGCGCGACATCGTGCAAAAAGGCCCGCAGTGGTTCACCAGTTTTGGTGCCAATGGGCGACAAGGCTTGCGCAGCTTCAGCGTCAGCGGTCGTGTCAAACAACCCGGCGTCAAGCTGGCGCCTGCGGGCATCACCATCCAAGCCTTGATCGATGACTATTGCGGGGGCATGCTCGACGGCCACACGCTCTATGCCTACCTGCCCGGCGGTGCTTCGGGCGGCATCTTGCCGGCGCGGCTCAACCACATCCCGCTCGACTTCGACACCCTGCAAGCACATGGCTGCTTCATTGGTTCAGGGGCGGTGGTGGTGCTCAGTCAGCACGACACCGCACGCGATGCGGCGCTCAACGCCATGCAGTTTTTTGCCCACGAAAGTTGTGGCCAATGCACCCCGTGCCGTGTGGGCACAGCCAAGGCGGTGCAGCTGATGCAAGCCCCGCAGTGGGACAACGCCACGCTGGAAGACTTGAGCCAAGTGATGATCGACGCGTCGATCTGTGGCCTCGGCCAAGCCGCACCCAACCCGGTGCGTTGCGTGCAAACCTATTTCGCTCATGAGGTGGCTTAAATGATTGCTTTCAAGCTCAACGACCAAACCGTTCAGGCGTATGAGGGTGAGAGCATCCTCCACGCAGCGCAGCGCAACGGTGTGGATATTCCGCACCTGTGCCACAAAGATGGCTTGCGTGCCGACGGCAACTGCCGCGCGTGTGTGGTCGAGATCAAAGGCGAACGCACGTTGGCGCCGAGTTGCTGTCGCACGGCGACGGCGGGGCTTGAGGTGTTGGTGAGTGAGCGGGCGGTGAAGAGCCAGAAGATGGTGCTCGAAATGCTGCTCTCCGACATGCCAGACAAGGGCTATAAATGGAACGACGTAGATCCTGATGTGCCCAACCTCGGGGAGCACGGTGAGCTCAGTCAATGGGCCTCGCGCTTGAACGTGCAAGTGCGCCCCGAGCTCATGGCTTTGCGGCGCGAACAACCTGCTCGCGACGCATCGCATCCTGCGATGGCTGTCAACCTCGATGCTTGCATTCAGTGCAACCGTTGTGTGCGTGCTTGCCGTGAAGAACAGATGAACGACGTGATTGGCTATGCCCAGCGTGGCGCGCACAGCCACATTGCGTTCGATTTGAATGACCCGATGGGGTTGAGCAGCTGCGTGGCTTGTGGCGAATGTGTGCAGGCTTGCCCGACAGGTGCGTTGATGCCCAAGAACCACGTGGGTTCGCAAGCGGTCGACAAAAAGGTGGACTCGGTGTGCCCGTTCTGCGGCGTGGGTTGTTTGATCACCTACAACGTCAAAGACAACCGCATCGTTAGTGTGGACGGGCGTGATGGCCCGGCCAACCACAACCGCTTGTGTGTCAAAGGTCGTTTTGGTTTGGACTACATCCACAACCCGCAACGCCTGACCGTGCCGCTGATTCGCAAAGCCGGTGTGCCCAAAGACCCCGAGGCGTTGAACCAACTCAACCTCAAAGCGGCCGATTGGCAGCAGGTGTTTCGCGAAGCCACTTGGGAAGAAGCCCTCGACTTGGCAGCAGGCCCACTCAAACACCTGCGTGACACCAAAGGCAAAAAAGCCTTGGCAGGTTTTGGCTCAGCCAAGGGCAGCAACGAAGAAGCATATTTATTCCAAAAATTGGTGCGCACTGGCTTTGGCTCCAACAACGTCGACCACTGCACACGCCTGTGCCATGCGTCCAGCGTGGCGGGTTTGCTCGAGGGCGTGGGCTCTGGCTCGGTCACCAACCAAGTGAACGACGTTGAACACTCTGACTTCATTTGGGTCATTGGCTCCAACCCCACCTCCAACCATCCGGTCGCAGCCACTTGGATCAAAAACGCCGCCAAGCGCGGTGCCAAAGTGGTGGTGGCCGATCCACGCGGTACCGACTTGGGCAAGTACGCTTGGCGTGCCTTGCACTTCAAGGCCGACACCGATGTGGCCATGTTGAATGCCATGCTGCACGTGATCATCGAAGAAGGCTTGGTGGACGAGGCCTTCGTTCGCAACCGTGCCAACAACTACGAGGCGCTCAAAGCCAACGTCAAAGATTTCACACCCGAAGCCATGGCCCCTATCTGCGGCATCGACGAACACACCTTGCGCGAAGTCGCGCGTGCCTACGCCACTGCCAAAAGCGCCATGATTCTCTGGGGCATGGGCGTGAGCCAACACGTGCACGGCACCGACAACGTGCGCTGCCTGATTGCGCTGTCGTCCATCACCGGTCAAGTGGGCAAGCCCGGTTCAGGCTTGCACCCGCTGCGTGGGCAAAACAACGTGCAGGGTGCCAGCGATGCGGGACTGATTCCCATGATGTACCCCAACTACCAACGCGTCATCAACGCCGACGCGCATGCGTGGTTTGAAGACTTTTGGAAAACCCCGTTGGACGACAAACCCGGCTACACCGTGGTGGAAATCATGGGCAAGATCTTGGCGGACGACAGCGACCCACACAAGATTCGCGGCATGTACATCATGGGTGAGAACCCCGCCATGAGCGACCCCAACCTCAACCACGCGCGTCATGCGCTGGCCTCGCTCGAACACTTGGTGGTGCAAGACATCTTCATGACCGAAACCGCATGGCTTGCCGATGTGGTGTTGCCTGCCACCGCTTGGCCCGAAAAAACCGGCACCGTCAGCAACACCGACCGCATGGTGCAACTCGGCCAGCAAGCCATCAACCCGCCGGGTGATGCGCGCGCCGATTTGTGGATCATTCAACAAATCGCGCAACGCATGGGCTTGGCTTGGCAGTACCCAGGCGAACACCACGGCGTGGCCGAGGTGTACGACGAAATGCGTCAAGCCATGCACGCGGCCATTGGTGGCATCACGTGGGAACGCTTGCAGCGCGAAAGCAGCGTGACCTATCCCTGCCATTCAGAAGACGAGCTCGGGGAAACCACGATGTTCATTGACCACTTCGCCACCGACGATGGTCGTGTGCACTTGGTGCCCGCCGGCTTGATACCCGCCAACGAACAACCCGATGCGCAGTACCCGTTTGTGCTGATTACCGGTCGTCAGCTGGAGCATTGGCACACCGGCAGCATGACGCGCCGTGCCACCGTGTTGGATGCGATTGAGCCCATGCCCACCGCGTCGATGTGCGGTGCCGACTTGCAAGCCTTGGGCGTACAAGCGGGCGATGTGATCACCGTGGCCTCACGCCGTGGGCAAGTGGCCTTGCATGTGCGCTTGGACGAAGGCACACCGCAAGGCGCCGTGTTCATCCCATTTGCCTACCAAGAGGCGGCAGCCAACTTGTTGACCAATCCGGCACTTGACCCCTTTGGAAAAATTCCAGAACTCAAGTACTGCGCGGTGTCGGTGCGAGCAGGGGGTGAGTTAGCGCACCCTGCGGGATTCAAGTAAGAGCGAAAAAAGGCCCGCATCAGCGGGCCTTTTTGAGTGAGGGCGAAGCAATTACTTTTGCAAGTGATAGC
>JBPCSU010000119.1:0-12251 GCA_051006815.1 Limnohabitans sp. | reverse complement strand
TTGATGGCCATGAAACGCGGCTACACCGCCATGGAATACAAGAGCACGGTGAAAAAACTGCGCGCCATTCGTCCCGACATGGCCATGAGCTCGGACTTCATCGTGGGCTTCCCAGGTGAAACCGAAGAGGACCACCAAAAGCTCATCAAGCTCATGCACGATGTGTACTTTGACAACTCATTCAGCTTCATCTTCAGCCCACGCCCCGGCACACCCGCAGCCAACTTGCACGACGACACCCCGCACGCGGTGAAGCTGCGTCGCTTGCAAGAAGTGCAAAAGATCATTGAAGACAACATGCGCGACATCAACGTGCAGCGCGTGGGCACAGTGCAACGCGTGCTGGTAGATGGGTATTCCAAGAAAGACGCCACCGAGTTGCGTGCACGCACCGAATGCAACCGCATCGTCAACTTCAAAGCGGGTCCGCACCCCGAGCGTTTGATGAACCAGTTGATTGATGTGAAGATCACCGAAGCCAACCCGCACTCCTTGCGCGGCGAGGTGTTTGTGAAAGAAACGGCTTAAGCGCGACGCAAGCGCGGCTTTTGCCGCGCCCATTGAAAAAGCCCTGAGGCCGCCAAGCTTCAGGGCTTTTTCATTGGAGGGGGGTGATCAGCGCATGCCGGGGAAGCCACCGCCGCCCAGGCCTTTCATGCCGCCCATGCGCTTCATCATTTTCATGAGGCCGCCACCGCTCATCTTCTTCATCATGGTTTGCATTTGCTCAAACTCTTTGAGCAAGCGGTTCACGTCTTGCACTTGCACGCCGGCTCCTGCGGCAATGCGACGCTTGCGCGTGGCTTTGATGAGGTCGGGCTTGCGTCGCTCCAGCTCGGTCATGCTGTGGATGATGCCTTGCTTGCGACCAATGTCTTTCTCGGCCTTGTCCATGTCGACTTGACCTGCTTTGGCTGCCATTTGCGTGGGCAACTTGTCCATCAAATTGGACAAACCACCCATGGAGCGCATTTGCTGAATCTGCGCCAAGAAATCGTTGAGGTCAAAACTGTCACCGCGCTTGACCTTTTCGGCCAACTTTTGCGCCGCCGCCATGTCGACACCGGCCGTGACTTGTTCGACCAAGGCCACGATGTCGCCCATGCCCAACACACGACCCGCGTGGCGGTTGGCATCGAACAACTCCAAACCATCCAGCTTCTCGCTGGTACCGGCAAACTTGATGGGCGCCCCTGTGATTTGACGCACCGACAATGCCGCACCGCCGCGTGAATCGCCGTCGAGCTTGGTCAACACAATGCCGGTCAAGGGCAAGGCGTCGCTGAAGGCCTTGGCCGTATTGACCGCATCTTGACCTTGCATGGCGTCGACCACAAACAAAGTCTCCACCGGGTTCAGCACGCTGTGCAGCTGCTTGATTTCCGTCATCAAGGCTTCGTCAATCGCCAAGCGACCCGCTGTGTCCACCAGCAACACATCAAAGTAATGTTTGCGCGCGTAGTCCAAGGCTGCGCGCGCAATGTCGGCCGGCTTTTGGTCCGGGCTGCTAGGGAACCACTCGGCCCCCGCTTGCGCGGTGACGGTTTTGAGCTGCTCGATCGCCGCGGGGCGGTACACGTCACCCGAGACCGTCAGCACTTTTTTCTTGCGTTGGCCAATCAGCCAACGCGCCAGCTTGGCCGTGGTGGTGGTTTTACCCGCGCCTTGCAAACCCGCCATCAAAATCACGGCGGGCGGCTGGGCTGCCAAATTCAAATCGCTGACGCCCTTGCCCATGGTGGCGGCCAACTCTTTGTTGACGATGGCCACCAAGGCTTGACCTGGCTGCAACGAGCCAATCACTTCTTGGCCCAAGGCTTTTTCTTTGACGCGCGCAATGAAGTCGCGCACCACCGGCAAGGCCACGTCGGCTTCGAGCAGGGCCATGCGCACTTCGCGCAACATGTCGGCCACGTTGCTTTCGGTGATGCGGGCCTGTCCGCTGATGTGTTTGACCAGGCGCGAGAGTTTGTCGGTGAGGGTTGAGGCCATAAGAAACCCTTTGGCGGGTTGGTTTTCTGTGTGTAGCGAAACGCTAAACTGTTGCCATGATTTTAGCCAGCGACATCCCGCTCACCCTTTGGATCGGCCTGCCCACCGCCGCGGCTTACGCGTTGACAGCGCTGATTGGGCCACGTGTGGCGCCTGCCATGGGACACCGTCTGCTGGCGGTGCCTTGGGCCTTGCACGGCTTGGGCTTGGTGTTTGCCTTGTTTGCCCCTCAAGAAGGGGCGGTGCGTTTTGGTTTTGCACCCGCACTGTCGGTCACCGCGTGGTTGATGCTGACGTTTTATGTGCTGGAACAACATTGGTTTCCTCAGCTGCGCACCCGCTGGACCTTGGCCAGTGTCGGCGCCGCCGTGGTGGTGGTGGCCGCCTTGTTCCCTGGTGCCGCTTTGCACATGCAAGCCTCACCTTGGTTGCCTTTGCATTTGGCGCTGGGCGTGGCGTCCTACGGGTTGATCACAGCCGCGGTGGTGCACGCATGGCTCATGACGCGTGCGGAAAAAAGCATGCGAGAAGGCGCAGACACCCACGTGGGGTTGCCCTTGCTGACCTTGGAGCGCTTGACCTTCCGCTTTGTCAGCGCGGGCTTTGTGTTGCTCACCGCCACCTTGGCAGCGGGTTGGTTGTTTGGTGACAGCTTGTATGGCGCCCAAGCCGCTTGGCGTTGGGACCACAAAACCGTGTTCTCACTGCTGTCGTGGTGCACCTTTGCTGTGCTGCTGGTGGGGCGCAGCCGCTTTGGCTGGCGGGGGCGCAAAGCGGTGCGCGTGTTGTACATGGGCACCTTGCTGCTGCTGCTGGGCTACGCGGGCTCGCGCTTTGTGTTGGAAGTGGTGTTGGGCCGCGTCGCATGAAATACCTGTTGCTGCTGTTGATCGTGCTGGCCGGCATTTGGTGGATTCGCCAACAACGCAAGCCGCACCCAGACACGCACGCGCAACACAAGGAAAGCACCGGCACCCAAGCCATGTTGCCGTGCGCTCACTGCGGCACGCATGTGCCTGAACGCGATGCCATACCAGGCCAACACGGCGTGTACTGCTCCGAGCCACATCGCCAACGCCAAGAGGGCTGAGCCAGATGCCCGCCAACTCTGTTTTGTGGCGCGATGGCTGGTACCGCTTTGCCCGCCACACCCCCTCGCCTAACTTTGGTTCACGACCACCGGCCACCCCGATTGACCTGATCGTGCTGCACTCCATCAGCCTGCCACCAGGTGAATATGGCGGTCCCGAAATTGAGGCCTTGTTCACCAACACTTTGGATTGGGATGCGCATCCGTATTTCCAGCAGATCCGTGGCGTAGAAGTATCTGCTCACTTTGTGATTCGTCGCGACGGGGCCTTGGTTCAATTCGTCAGCTGTGACGACCGCGCATGGCACGCAGGGCGCTCGCACTACCAAGGACGCGACAACTGCAACGACTTCTCGATTGGCATCGAGCTCGAAGGATTAGAGGGTGACACCTTTGAGGCCTTGCAATACGAAACCTTGAGCAGCCTGTGTGCCGCCATCGCGCAACACTACGCGGTGCGCCACGTAGCAGGCCACGAACACGTTGCACCCGAACGAAAAAAAGACCCCGGACCAGGGTTTGATTGGTCTGCGTTGCAGCAGGCGTTGGGCTGGTCGTCTGAGCAGTTTCCCAACAGTCCATAAATTTTTACTGTCAAGCTAAAAATTTTTTTATTGCACAGAGTTTGTGCGCTCATTCAACGTCTCTAGCACTGATGCGCATCAGCGCCGCAAATCGATTTCTAAGCGGCATCACACCTTGTTTTCAAATGCAAATTCACGCCCCTATTGCGTTCAACCGGGGGGCCAAAACCGTGCATGAAGACGGCTTCTGCAGACGATGGCGGGAATGTAATCATTTCCCATCAAAACACTACCCGTAGTGTCTTGGCAGACTGCCGAACACCAGATATAGTGTCGGTCTGAATTTCAAAAAGCGGGCGTTGGTCCGCTTTTTATCGGCGCTATTGAAGAATCTCTCAGAAGGAAAAAAAGACATGCAAATCGCAGAGACTGCTGTGCACCACTCGCCCATGGGCAACCCCGCTGTCGCACACGACCGTGCTGACACAGAGAACCCCACCATGCTGACGCATTACCAAATCATTCGCCGCAATGGCGCTGTGGTTCCTTTCGAACCCGCCAAGATTGCCGTGGCCATGATGAAAGCCTTTTTGGCGGTGCACGGCACTCAGGGTGCGGCCTCTGCCAGCGTGCGCGAAGTGGTGGAAGCCTTGACGCAAGCGGTGGTGCGCGCACTGATGCGTTCACGTCCAGGCGGTGGCACTTTCCACATTGAAGATGTGCAAGACCAAGTGGAACTCGGTTTGATGCGCGGCGGTCACCACGAAATCGCACGCGCGTATGTGTTGTACCGCGAGCGTCGCAACCAAGAGCGCGCCCACATCAAAGAAGAGCAGGCGCCTGCTGCACCCGCTTTGCACGTGATCGACAACGGCCAACGTGTGGCCCTTGACTTGAACCACCTTCAACGCTTAATTACCGATGCTTGTGCCGGTTTGGGCGCAGACGTCAAACCCGATCCCATCTTGGCCGAAACCATGCGCAACCTGTACGACGGTGTGCCCATGGACGAGGTCTACAAGGCCGCCATCTTGGCCACCCGTACGCTGATCGAAAAAGACCCCGACTACACCTATGCCACCGCACGTTTGTTGATGCACACCATCGTCAAAGAAGTGTTGGGCAAAGAGGTGTTGCACGCCGACATGGGTCAGCACTACGCCGAGTACTTCCCACAATTCATCAAGAAGGGCGTAGACAACGACTTGCTCGACCACGCGATGTTGCAGTTCGACCTGCCCCGCTTGGGCGCGGCGCTCAAAGCTGACCGTGACTTGAAGTTTGATTACCTCGGCCTGCAAACCCTGTATGACCGCTACTTCTTGCACGTGCGCAAAACACGCATCGAATTGCCACAAGCGTTTTTCATGCGCGTGGCCATGGGCTTGGCCCTGAACGAAATCGACCGCGAAGCACGTGCGATTGAGTTCTACGAAGTGCTGTCGTCGTTCGACTTCATGTCGAGCACGCCCACCTTGTTCAACAGCGGCACCTTGCGCTCACAGCTGTCGAGCTGCTACTTGTCGACCGTGCCTGACCATTTGGACGGCATCTATGAGTTGATCAAAGAAAACGCGTTGTTGTCCAAATTCGCTGGTGGCTTGGGCAACGACTGGACCCGCGTGCGCGCTTTGGGCAGCCACATCAAAGGCACCAACGGCGAATCACAAGGCGTGGTGCCTTTCTTGAAAGTGGTGAACGACACCGCCGTGGCCGTGAACCAAGGTGGCAAGCGCAAAGGCGCGGTGTGTACCTACCTCGAAACCTGGCACTTGGACATCGAAGAGTTCTTGGAACTGCGCAAGAACACCGGTGACGACCGTCGCCGCACCCACGACATGAACACCGCCAACTGGATTCCTGACTTGTTCATGCGTCGCGTGATGGAAAAAGGCGAGTGGACCTTGTTCTCTCCCTCTGACGTGCCCGATTTGCACGACTTGTTTGGCGCTGAGTTCGAAAAAGCCTACGTGGCCTACGAAGCCAAAGCCAAGCGCGGCGAAATCAAGCCTTGCAAGACGGTGCAAGCAACCGACATGTGGCGCAAGATGCTGACCATGTTGTTCGAAACCGGCCACCCCTGGATCACGTTCAAAGACCCTTGCAACGTGCGTTCACCCCAACAGCACGTGGGCGTGGTGCACTCGTCCAACCTGTGTACCGAAATCACCTTGAACACCAGCGACACCGAAACTGCGGTGTGTAACTTGGGTTCGGTCAACTTGTCGCAACACTTGAAAGACGGCCCCAACGGCAAAGAACTCGACCACGACAAACTCAAGCGCACCATCTCGGTGGCCATGCGCATGTTGGACAACGTGATCGACATCAACTACTACGCCGTCAAGAAAGCCCGTGACTCCAACCTGCGTCACCGTCCTGTGGGCATGGGCATCATGTCCTTCCAAGACAGCTTGTACGAAATGCGCGTGCCTTACGCCTCACAAGAAGCGGTCGAGTTCGCTGACCGCTCCATGGAAGCTGTGTGCTACTACGCTTACTGGGCCTCCACCGAGTTGGCCAAAGAACGTGGTCAATACGCCAGCTACAAAGGCTCGTTGTGGGACAAAGGCATCTTGCCAATCGACTCGCTCGACCTGTTGGCCGAAGCACGCGGTGGCTACTTGGAAGTCGACCGTTCCAAAACCATGGACTGGGATGCCTTGCGCGCCAAGATCGCCAAAGACGGCATGCGCAACTCCAACTGTGTGGCGATTGCGCCCACCGCCACCATCTCCAACATCATTGGGGTGGATGCGTCGATCGAGCCTTGCTTTGGCAACTTGTCCGTCAAGTCCAACTTGTCGGGTGAGTTCACCGTCATCAACAGCTACTTGGTGCGCGACTTGAAGCGCCTGGGCTTGTGGGACGACGTGATGGTGATGGACCTGAAACATTTCGACGGTTCACTGCGTCCCATCGATCGCGTGCCACAAGAAATCAAAGCCTTGTATGCCACCGCATTCGAAGTGGAGCCCACATGGTTGGTGGAAGCTGCGTCGCGTCGCCAAAAATGGATCGACCAAGCGCAATCGCTCAACATCTACATGGCTGGTGCTTCAGGCAAGAAGTTGGACGAGACCTACAAGCTCGCCTGGTTGCGCGGTTTGAAGACCACCTACTACCTCCGCACCTCCAGCGCGCAACAAGTTGAGAAATCAACTGTGCAAGCCGGCTCACACAACGCTGTGTCTTCGGGCCCAGCAGCAGGTGGCATGAGCGCACTTGAAGCAGCTGCAGCAGCGGCGCAAGCGCAGATGAATGCCATCCCCGCCACCGACATCAAGTTCTGCGGCGTGGATGACCCCACCTGCGAATCGTGTCAGTGATACAACAAAAATTCGCAACGAAGTTCACGAATGCTTTGCATTTGTCTTCGTTGCATTCATAATTCGCACATTGGATAATTTTTTATGCTGACCTGGGACGAAGAAGTCAAGCCCTCATCGCCATCACCTCTTGCAAGCGGCACCACCAGCCGCTCGATGGAACTCCCACCTCTTTCTGCAACACCTGCCTCGCAGCCTGTTGCGGCCTCGCGCACGCTGAACGATGGCGCGACAGCACCCACCCCTTCTATGACAGCCGCCACCAGCGAGCGTCGCGTGAACGCGGCTGACAAACGCATCATCAACGGCCAAACCGATGTCAACCAATTGGTGCCGTTCAAATACAAGTGGGCATGGGAAAAATACCTTGCCACCTGCGCCAACCACTGGATGCCGCAAGAAGTGAACATGACGCGTGACATCGCGTTGTGGAAAGACCCCAACGGTTTGAGCGAAGACGAGCGTCGCATCATCAAACGCAACTTGGGCTTCTTTGTCACGGCCGACTCTTTGGCTGCCAACAACATTGTGTTGGGCACTTACCGCCACATCACCGCGCCTGAGTGCCGTCAGTTCTTGCTGCGCCAAGCATTCGAAGAAGCGATCCACACCCATGCTTACCAATACATCGTGGAATCTTTGGGCTTGGACGAGTCTGAAATTTTCAACGCGTACCACGAAGTTCAGTCCATCCGCGACAAAGACGAGTTCTTGATCCCGTTCATCGACGCGATCATGGACCCCAACTTCCACACCGGCACATTGCAAACCGATCAAACGCTGTTGAAGTCCTTGATCGTGTTCGCCTGCTTGATGGAAGGCTTGTTCTTCTACGTGGGTTTCACACAAATCTTGGCTTTGGGTCGCCAAAACAAGATGACAGGTGCGGCAGAGCAGTACCAATACATCTTGCGCGACGAGTCCATGCACTGCAACTTCGGCATCGACTTGATCAACCAGATCAAACTCGAAAACCCACAGTTGTGGACGGCCGAGTTCAAGGAAGAAATCAAAGCCTTGTTCATGCAAGCTGTCGAGTTGGAATACCGCTACGCCGAAGACACCATGCCACGTGGCGTGTTGGGCTTGAATGCGTCGATGTTCAAAGGCTACTTGCGCTACATCGCCAACCGCCGCGCGACGCAAATCGGTTTGGAAGCCTTGTTCCCGAATGAAGAAAACCCGTTCCCATGGATGAGCGAGATGATCGACCTCAAGAAAGAACGTAACTTCTTTGAAACCCGTGTGATCGAGTACCAATCTGGTGGTGCTCTGTCTTGGGATTGATTGCGACACACATGTCACAGAATTTGTCTGCCACGCCTACAAACACCCGCGTACGAGGTGTGGTGGTGGACACACCGTGTTCATGGGGTTGGACCCGGGTCCAGCGCCATGAATCGCTTTGCACACAAAACCCGTGCGAAGTGTTTTTCACCCAATGATCTAAATTCGATCTAGGAGAACAGAAATGGCAACTGCAAAAAAATCGGCCGCTAAAAAGGCCCCTGCAAAGAAAGCTGTAGCGAAAAAGCCAGCAGCTAAAAAAGTCGCGGCTAAAAAGCCAGCAGCTAAAAAAGTAGCAGCTAAGAAGCCTGCTGCTAAAAAAGTTGCAGCTAAAAAGCCAGCAGCTAAAAAAGTAGCGGCTAAGAAGCCAGCAGCAAAGAAAGTTGCAGCTAAAAAGCCAGCAGCTAAAAAAGTTGCAGCTAAGAAGCCAGCCGTCAAAAAAGCAGCAGCTAAAAAGCCCGCTGCCAAAAAGACCGCTGCTAAAAAAGTAGCTAAGAAAGCAGCTGCTAAAAAGCCTGCTGCCAAAAAACCTGCTGCTAAAAAAGCCGCTAAAAAGCCTGCCGCTAAGAAAGCAGCGAAAGCACCCGCTGCCAAAGCGCAGACCACGTTGAACCCGCAAGCTGCTTGGCCTTTCCCAACAGCAAGCAAGCCTTAATTCCGATTAAGGCAACGGTTTACCGTCGCTCAATCCCGAAGCCGCAAGGCCTCGGGCTTTTTCTTCACCTCGACACATGTCCATCCAACTGCCTGACGTTTCTTATCTGCGCCTTGATAAAACAGGCGATGTGGTCGTGGACATCCATGTCATTCCCAACGCCTCACGCACCCAAGCGGAAGGCACGCACGATGGTGCTTTGCGCGTACGTCTGCATGCGCCACCTGTCGATGGCAAAGCCAACGTAGCGCTGATGGCGTGGGTGGCAGAAACGCTGGGCGTCCCCAAACGCGATGTGACGCTCTTGCGTGGCCAAACCTCCAAACGAAAACAGCTGCAGGTACGTGCAGCTGTTGGCGACAAGGCTGATTGGTCAGCCTTAGAGAAATAACGACCTCAAGCCAAGGTCAGCCCCTCGACGGTGTAGTTTTGTGGCCCACGTTGGGCAATTTTCAACGCGCCCACTTGGTTGCCCAAGGCTGCACATTTGGCCAACGACCAGCCCTGCTCCAAACCAAACAGCAAGGCACCGCGCCAAGCATCCCCACAGCCGGTGGGGTCCACCACGGCGGCAGCCTTGACGGGCGGCACCACGGTTTTCTCGCCATCGATCCAAACTTCGCAGCCTTCCGCACCCAAGGTGACGATCAAACCTTGCACGCGTTTGGAAATTTCAGCATGGCTCAGACCTGTGCGGTCGCTCAACATCTTGCCTTCGTAATCGTTGACCGTGACCCAGGTGGCTTGGTCGATGAAACGCAACAAATCGGCGCCATCAAACATGGGCAAGCCTTGACCGGGATCGAACACAAACGGAATGTCTGCCGCTTTGAGTTGCTCGGCATGTTGCACCATGGCATCGCGGCCATCCGGCGAAATGATGGCGAGCTTGATGTCTGAACGCTTTTCAATTGTTGTGATGTGCGCTTGCATCATCGCGCCAGGGTGGAAGGCCGTGATTTGGTTGTTGTCACGGTCCGTCATGATCATGGCTTGCGCCGTGTAGGTATCCGGCACTTGTCGCACGAACTCTGTCGAGATACCGAGCGATTTCAAACGTTGCAAATAATCCGCCGCATCGGTGCCCAACGTCGCCATGGGCAAAGGCGTACCGCCCAGGGCCTTCAAGCTGTAGGCGATGTTGCCGGCGCACCCACCAAAGTCACGACGCAAAGCAGGCACCAAGAACGACACATTCAGAATGTGCAGTTGGTTGGGCAAGATTTGCTCAGCAAACCGGCCCTCAAAACTCATGATGGAGTCAAACGCGAGCGAGCCGCAAATCAGCGAGGCCATACAAATTCTTTCTAGAAATCAGGGGTAAAAAACAATCGCACGAAAGCCAGTGATGCGCTTGCCCACCGCCTCGTCCAAATCAAAATTCAAGGTGACACGCGCATCGCGCAAGGCCTGCATGTGGTCCTTTGCCGTCAACTCACTGGGCATGAACACACGGCGGATCAGCACTTGGTCTTGCAAGTCGGTCAAGCTCAGCTCCAATGCAGGAACCGCCACCGGGTGATGCTGCATGTTTTTCAAACGCAGCTGCACGGTGTAGCCACCTTCTGGGTTTTCGGTGAAGCTGCTGCTTTCAATCAGCACCGCTTCTGGCTCGCGTGGCCAGCTGATGTCACACCCACCGCACAGCACCGACAACACAGGACGCAACGCGGGTTCTTCCGCTGCCAGCGCATGGCGGTACGTCAACAACACTTGCCAGACAAAGACCAAGGCCAACAAGGCGGTAGCGCCCCACCAAAGCAATTGCTGACGTGAGACAGAGGTGGCTTCCGCTGTGACGGACTCACCCTCTTGTGTTTCTATCGCAGCCGATGAAGGCGACGTGACTGCGGTGCGAAACAGCGCAGGGGCTTCGGCACTGGGCGTGGGAACTTCGGGAAGTTCTGGCGCTGCACCTTCAAAATAAAGATGCGCCTCAAACACATGCGCGCATCGACCGCATCGCACCCACCCTTTGGCCAGCTCTAGCTGTTGGGGCGACACCTTGAAGGCGGTCTCGCATTGGGGGCAATGGGTAATTTGCATCAGCAGTGGGCGGTCATCAAAATCCAGCCGTCTTCCGAGTCGCTGACGTTCAGCGTGCAATACGGCGCATAAGCGTCTTTGAGTTCTTGGGCTTGTCGCTCAAGAATACCCGCCAACACCAAGTTGCCGCCCGCCGCCACGTGACTGCGCAGCAACGGGGCCAACACCTTGAGTGGCGTGGCCAAAATATTCGCCAACACGGTTTGGTACTCGCCCGTGGCTTTGTCGGGCAAGCCAGCATTCACGTGCACATGGTTGGCATCGGCATTGAGCACGGTGGCGCTGACCGCCGCTTCGTCAATGTCCACCGCATCAATCGTGGCAGCGCCGTGCAAGGCGGCACCAATCGCCAAGATGCCAGAACCACAACCGTAGTCGAGCACACGTTGATCCGCGACCTCATGGGTGGCGATCCAACGCAAACACATGCGCGTCGTGGGATGGGTGCCCGTGCCAAAGGCCAGCCCAGGATCGAGCCGTATGACTTTTTTCGCCGCAGCAGGTGGTTCATGCCACGTGGGCACGATCCAAAACTCGGGGGTGATGTCGACCGGTGCGAATTGCGATTGCGTCAAGCGCACCCAATCTTGGTCGGCCACCGCTTGGATGCCCAGCACTTGGCTGCCTGAGAAAAAATCTTGCAAGGCCAGCAAGCGCGACGCGTCTTGTGCGACCGCTTGCTCCGCAAACAAGGCCACGATGCGGGAACGCTTCCAACCCTCTTTGGGAGGTGGCATGCCGGGCTCACCAAACAAGGCTTGCTCGGCATCGGTTTGCGCATCGGCATCTTCCACAGACACACTCAACGCATCGAGTGCATCCAGCGCCTCGCAGACAGCTTCCACGCTGTCTTCGGGGCACATCAGGCGCAGCTCAAACATCAGCGCTTGTGAGCAGCGAGCCACTCTTCCAAGTAATGAATGTTGGTACCACCGGCCATGAACTTGGAATCGACCATCAACTCGCGGTGCAGCGGGATGTTGGTGTTGATGCCTTCCACCAGCGTTTCAGCCAAAGCGGTGCGCATGCGCGCCAAGGCTTGGTCACGGGTGTCGCCGTGCACGATGATCTTGCCAATCATCGAGTCGTAGTTGGAGGGCACAAAGTAGTTGGTGTAGATGTGTGAATCCACGCGCACACCAGGACCGCCTGGGGCATGCCACATGGTGACGCGACCTGGCGATGGGATGAACTTGAAGGGGTCTTCCGCATTGATACGACACTCGATCGAGTGGCCACGCACTTGGATGTCACGCTGCGCAAAAGGCAACTTCAAACCTGCAGCCACCATGATTTGCGTTTTCACAATGTCAACCCCGGTGATGTAT
>JBPCSU010000118.1:0-7124 GCA_051006815.1 Limnohabitans sp. | reverse complement strand
GTGTGAATCAATGAAATTAAATGCGATGGAGATTTACATGAAGCCTTTTCAACGAACGTTGGCTTTGACTCTTTGGAGTCTTCTTTTTTCCCTTTCTGTTTGTGCGCAGGGTTTCAGCTCAAGTAGTTCCGCTGCATCTGAGAAAGCACACTTCAAGCCTGAGCAAATTGTGGCCTTTTCTAAAAAGGTGGAACGCGTGCTTGGCGCCACGGGGGCGCGGGTTGCCATCATTGGAAGGATGGGAAGACCTGCTTCGGAACTGCCTGAGGGGATGCACTTTACGCATGTTGCGTTTGCGGTGTATTCAGAAATCACAACGGTTGATGGCGAAAGAGTGCCAGGCTATGCAATACACAACTTGTATCAACAAGATGCGCATCCAAATGTCAGTGATTTAGTACAAGATTTTCCTGTGGATTTTTTTGCGGGAGTTGCAACGCTAGAGGCTGGCCTAATCATTCCATCGCCGCAGTTGCAGGCTAGATTGTTGCGTGTGATCACTTCGCCGACCTACAAACAACTCCATCAGCCTAGCTACTCTGTCATTGCAAACCCTTATACATTGGGTCACCAAAATTGCACAGAGTTTGTGTTGGATGTACTTAATTCGGCGATCTATCAAACCAACGACATCCAGGTTATTAAAGAAAACGAAAAAGCATATTTCGTTGCACAACCTGTGAATGTGAGTCCGTTCAAACTGTTGCTGGGTTCTATGTTTAGTGCTGAAGTCGCCACATCTGATCACTCAGGGCCACCTGTTACTGCAACGTTCGAGCGTATTGGCGATTACTTGCAAAAGTACGATGAAGGTTCGTTCATGAAAACGGTGTATCCCAATTGATATTCATGAGCTATGGTGACATTTCAAGGCAGGGATAGTTACGTCGCACTAAGTACGACGCCACCTCAAACCTCCAAGTTATCAATCAACCGCGTCTTACCCAACTTCGCCGCTCCCAGCACCACCAACGGCTCAGCACAAGGCCCGGTCACAGGCGACAAGTCGTGTTGACGACGCAGGGTGATGTAGTCAGGCACCCAGCCGCGTGCGCGTAGGGCATCCATCGCAGCGGCTTCAGCAGCCGCCACATCCAACTTGCCCGAGGCGTTGCCTTCGCGCGCTACCGCAGCCAACCCATTCAATGCGAGTGACAGTTGCACGGCTTCTGCACGTTCATCTGCACTGAGGTAGCCGTTGCGTGAGCTGAGCGCCAGGCCATCTTCAGCGCGACGGGTTTCGCCACCGATGATCTCAATGGGCAACGCCATTTGATGCACCATGCGGCGGATGACCATGAGTTGTTGGTAGTCCTTCTTGCCAAACACCGCGAGGTCGGGCTGCACGATGTTGAAGAGCTTGTGCACCACGGTGCTCACGCCCACAAAGAAGCCAGGGCGAAACGCGCCTTCCAAAATGTCGGCCAACTCGGTGGGTGGGTTTACCTTGAACATTTGGGGTTCGGGGTAGAGGTCTTTTTCGGATGGGGCAAACACCACATCACAACCGTTGGCTTGTAGCAAGGCGCAGTCGTTTTCTAGGGTGCGGGGGTAGGTGTCAAAGTCTTCGTTGGGGCCAAACTGCAAGCGGTTGACGAAGATGCTGGCCACAGTCACGCCGCCTTTTTCAGCGCGCTGATCGACCTGTTGTCGCGCCATTTGCATCAGTTCTAAATGGCCTTGGTGCAGGTTGCCCATGGTGGGCACAAAGGCACGCAGGGCAGCGGGTTTTAAAACACGGCGCAGGTCCGCCAGGGTGTGAACGATTTGCAAATTAGCCCCAAGCGTGTTTGGCGTTGTCTGGGAAGGTGCCGTCCTTGACGGCGGCTACATAGGCGCTCATGGCGGCTTGTACGCTGGCTTGGCCTTCCATGAAGTTGTGAACGAACTTGGGGTTCTTGCCCAGGTTGACGCCCAGCATGTCGTGCATCACCAGCACTTGGCCGGCTGTGCCGCTGCCCGCGCCAATGCCAATGGTGTGGCAGGTGGGCAGCTCTTGGGTGAGGGAGGTCGACAAGGGTTCGGGCACCATCTCGAGCACCAGCATGGTGGCGCCTGCTTCTTGCAGGGCCAGTGCTTCTTGGCGCAGTTTGTCGGCCGAGTCGCCGCGGCCTTGCACTCGGTAGCCGCCCAGGGCATGCACGGTTTGGGGGGTGAGGCCTAAATGGGCGCACACGGGGATGCCGCGTTCGACCAAAAAGTGCACCACGTCGGTGGTCCAACCACCGCCTTCCAACTTAACCATGTGAGCGCCCGCTTGCATCAAAACCGTTGCGCTGCGTAGGGCTTGCTCTTTCGACTCTTGGTAGCTGCCAAAGGGCAGGTCGCCAATGATCCAGGCCGTGCCTTGCACGCGGCGAATGCCACGGGCCACGCTTTCAACGTGGTAACGCATGGTGTCCAAGGTCACGCCGACGGTGCTGGTGAGGCCTTGGCAGACCATGCCGAGCGAGTCGCCGACCAAGATGCATTCCACGCCAGCGGCATCGGCCACGGCGGCAAAGGTGGCGTCGTAGGCGGTGAGCATGGTGATTTTTTCACCCCGTGCGCGCATCTCATTCAAGCGCGGCAGGCTGATGGGTTTGCGCGCTGCGACGGGGGAGGCGGGGGGCAAGGTGCCGTAAGGCGAGGCGGTAGAGGTGCTCATCGAACATTCAGGCGAAGCGCCCGTCCTGTGTTGCCGTGGAGGAGAAAGAGTTTACGTTGGGGTGTAGGCCAAGCGCACGTAAATGGGTGCAAAGGCTTCGGCTTGCGTGATTTCGATCAGCGTTTCTTTGGCCAACTCCAACAGCGCAATGAAGGTGACGACCAACACGGGCACGCCTTGTTCGGGTTCGAACAAGTTTTCGAATTCAACAAAGCGCTGACCTTGCAACTTGCGCAGCACGATGCTCATGTGTTCGCGCACCGACAGTTCTTCGCGCGAAATTTTGTGGTGCTGAACCAGCTTGGCGCGCTTCAAGATGTCGGCCCATGCTTGCTGCAACTCCACCACATGCACGTCGGGGAAGCGGGGTTGCAACGACTGCTCGATGAACACCTGCGCGCGCATGAAGTCGCGGCCAAACTGCGGCACTTCGTTGAGCTTGGCGGCGGCCAGTTTCATTTGCTCGTATTCGAGCAAGCGGCGTACCAACTCGGCGCGGGGGTCTTCGGGTTCTTGACCCTCTGCCACTTTTTTGGGGGGCAGCAACATGCGCGATTTGATTTCAATCAGCATGGCGGCCATCAGCAAGTACTCGGCGGCGAGTTCTAAATTGCGATTGCGAATTTCGTCGACATAGCTCAGGTACTGGCGCGTCAACGCCGCCATGGGGATGTCGAGGATGTTGAAGTTTTGTTTGCGGATGAGGTACAGCAGCAAATCCAGAGGGCCTTGGAAGGCCTCGAGGAAAACTTCCAGCGCGTCGGGCGGAATGTACAAATCCTGCGGCATGGCAAACAGCGGTTCGCCATACAGGCGGGCCACGGCCACGTTGTCAATCACCTCGGGCATGACCGAGGCGGGCAGCGCCTCGTCGTGAGGTGGGGGGGTATCAGCAGGGTGCACGGTGGGCGCTTAATCGGAAGGGCTTAGGCCAAGACCGAAGGTCTTTAGGCGTTCGTTTGGTACACGTAGGGCTTTTGCGCCACGCGACCGGCTTGTGTGTCTTGCTGAACTTCGGTGTTCACTTGCTTGTCCCACAGCAACGCACGGCCATCGCGTTGTGCTTTTTCGAGCTGGGGGTTCTTGGCCTTGAGCGATTCGATGAACTGCGTGGCTTCAGAGGTGTAGTGGTCGCGTTGAAAAATCGACATGGTGGGTTCCTAAGGAATATCTTGATATTGCAGAAATTTTAGCGACCGAGGGCTGCGGCCAAACCGAGAGCTAAATCAGGGCGTAAGTCTTGTTCAGGGAGTTGTGCCAGCAAGCCACACCGTTGCATCATTTCCAGAGGTTGGTGGGCCAAACCGCACACGATCAGTCGTACTTGTTTTTTGCGACAACTGCGGGCGAGGGACATCAAGGCGTCGGCGCCCGAGGTGTCGATGTAGATCAGGTTTTTCAGGTCCAACACCAGGGTTTGAACGGGCAAGTGCTCTTCAATTTCTTCCACCAGTTTGACCGCGCCAAAGAACAAGGCGCCATACAAGCGATGCGCGTGCACGTGGGTCTCGTGACCCGCGAGTTCGGGGTGGGTGTCGGCCAGGACTTGTTCGCAACGGCTGAGGCTAGAGATGCGGTAGATGAAGGTCAAGCAAGCCGCAATCAGGCCCACTTCCACTGCCACGGTCAGATCGACGATGACGGTGAGCGCAAACACCAACAGCAAAGTGACGCGGTAAGTCATGCGGAACTGGCGCAGGTGCACAAACTCGCGCCACTCGCCCATGTTCCACGCCACAAACATCAAGATGGCCGAGAGCGCGGCCAGCGGCACATCGCCCGCCAAGGGGGCCGCGACCAACATGACGATGAGCAAGGTGATGGCATGCACCATGCCCGCCACGGGGCTGTTGCCACCGTTCTTCACGTTGGTCACGGTGCGGGCAATCGTGCCGGTGGCAGGCATGCCGCCGAAGAAGGGGGTGACGAGGTTGGCAAAGCCTTGCGCCATCAGTTCTTGGTTGGCATCGTGGCGGTCGCCGTAGGGGCCATCAGCCATCATTTGGTCGGCAATGCGGGCGCACAGCAACGATTCGATCGAGCCCAGCAAGGCCAAGGTGGTGGCGGGGATGAGCAAAAACTTGGCGGTGTCCCAGCTGAATGCGGGCCACGCAAACGCCGGCAAGCTGTTGGGGATGCTGCCAAAGCGCGAGGCAATGGTTTCTACTTCAAGCCCCATCGTTTGGCTGGCGATGGTGGCGCCCACCAACACCACGATGGAGCCGGGGAGGGTGGACAGATTTTTGGCGCTGGGCATGGCGTTGGCCAAGCGCGGCAAGCCCAATTGCCAAAACGCAAGCACCGTCAAACACACCACCGCGAGCCCAAGTGCTTCGCCATTGAGGGTGCTCATGCTGTCGTTGAGCGTGCGCAAGATGCCAAAGAAATCTGCGGGCATGGCTTTGACTTGCAGGCCAAAGAAGTCTTTGAGCTGCGACACCATGATGAGTACCGCAATGCCGTTGGTAAATCCAATCACCACGGCCACGGGAATGAAGCGAATCAAGGTGCCCAGGCGCAGCAAGCCCATGGCAAACAACATCACGCCCGACATGGCGGTGGCGATGATGAGGTTGGCCAAACCATAGCGCTCCAAAATGCCGTACACGATGACGATGAACGCACCGGCGGGCCCGCCAATTTGCACGCGGCTGCCCCCCAAGGCCGAGATCAAAAAACCCGCAATGATGGCGGTGAACAAACCTGCTTCGGGTTTCAGTCCTGACGCAATCGCAAACGCCATGGCCAGCGGCAACGCCACCACACCCACGGTGATGCCGGCCCCCACGTCTTGGTAAAAGCGCTCGCGCGTGTAGCCTTGAACGGCTTCCAGTAATTTAGGTTTGAACATCGTGTGCGGCGCTGGCCAGCGTTAATGGATGCGCATGCCGGCTTTGGCACCGGGCCAGGGGTGCAGCACGTAAATGCCGGCATCCGTCTTGTCATCCGCGTGGCTGGCGGCGAGCACCATGCCTTCGCTCACGCCAAACTTCATCTTGCGTGGGGCCAAGTTGGCGACCATCACGGTGAGCTTGCCTTTGAGGTCTTCGGGCTTGTACATGCTGGCCACGCCTGAGAACACGTTGCGCGTTTTTCCCTCACCCACATCGAGCGTGAGGCGCAGCAACTTAGTGGAGCCTTCCACCGCTTCGCAGTTGACGATTTCGGCAATCCGTAAATCGACCTTGGCAAAGTCATCGATGCTGATGGTGGGGGCGATGGCTTCACCGCCGGGTGTGACTTTCTCTTCCACGACAGCGGGTGGGTCAAACAGTGCTTCGAGTTGTTCAGGTGTCACGCGTTGCATCAGGTGTTGGTAGGGTTGGATGTGCGCTACGTTACCTGTGGCATTCCAGTTTTTCATAGAGGTACCCGTGAAGGCTTCAACGGCTTGCGCGAGTGAGGGCAACACGGGCGCCAAGTAGCGGCTCAACTCGGCAAACGCATTGATGAGCAACGAGCACACTTGGTGCAACGCCTCGTTGTTGGCCACGTCTTTGGCCAAGTCCCACGGCTTGTGCAGGTCCACATAGGCGTTGACTTTGTCGGCCAGCAACATGATTTCGCGTGCGGCCTTGCCGTACTCGCGCGCGTCGTAGGCTTGGGCAATGCTGTCTTTGGCAGCGTGAATGTCGTTCAACAACGCGGTGCCTTGCTCGCCAAAACTTGAGGTGAGTTGGCCGTCAAAACGTTTGGTCAAGAAGCCGGCGGCACGCGAAGCGATGTTGACGAACTTGCCAATCAAATCGCTGTTCACGCGCAGCATGAAGTCTTCGGCGTTGAAGTCCACGTCTTCGTTGCGGTTGTTCAGCTTGGTGGCCAAGTAGTAGCGCAGCCATTCGGGGTTCATGCCCAAGCTGAGGTACTTAAGCGGGTCCAAACCCGTGCCACGGCTCTTGCTCATCTTCTCGCCGGTGTTCACAGTGAGGAAGCCGTGCACAAACACGTTGTTGGGCGTCTTGCGGCCGCTGAAGTGCAGCATGGCGGGCCAGAACAAGGTGTGGAAGGTGACGATGTCTTTGCCGATGAAGTGGTATTGCTCCAACGCGGGGTTGGCCATGTAGGCGTTGTAGTCCTCACCACGTTTGTCGAGCAAGTTTTTCAACGAAGCCAAGTAGCCCACGGGCGCATCGAGCCACACATAAAAGTATTTGCCCGGCGCATCGGGGATTTCGATGCCGAAATAAGGCGCGTCACGCGAGATGTCCCAGTCACCCAAGCCTTCGCTGGTGGTGCCATCGGGGTTGGTGCGCACGGTGAACCACTCTTTGACCTTGTTGGCCACTTCGGGTTGCAACTTGCCGTCTTGTGTCCACTTCTCCAAGAACGCGACGCAACGTGGGTCAGACAACTTGAAAAAGAAATGCTCCGAGCTTTTCAGCTCGGGCTTGGCGCCCGACAAAGCGGAGAACGGGTTGATGAGGTCGGTGGGGGCGTAGACCGCGCCGCACACTTCGCAGTTGTCGCCGTACTGGTC
>JBPCSU010000117.1:0-4866 GCA_051006815.1 Limnohabitans sp. | reverse complement strand
TGTGAAGCACCTGTTCATAGCAGGCCGTGTTGCCACTTTGCGCTCGCATCCACTGGGCGTGCAATTCGTGTTCGATGTCTTGCATGTGTGTCGCAGATCTATTCGGGGAAGGGCTGTCTTGGGTTACACCCAGGCGAAAGTTTTCTGGCTGTAACTTTTAGCAGTGATGAATCGAATTAAGAAATAAGAATACATAAAGAGAGGGGTGAACTTATGGCGTGGCACTGCGTTTTTCGCGAGGAATGGGTTCATTCCTCGTGCGATTCCAAAACATATTTCGCAGGGCTAGATCCCCATCAGCGCCAAGACTTGGCCGATTTATTGCCCTATTTGGCATGCGGAGAGGTGTCGGCTGTACATGCCTTTGGTGGGCGGTTGCAGGGGCGTGTGCCTGGCCAAGCGCAAGTCTTGCTTCAACATATTGCGGCAGATGAGCGCAGACATGCCGCACTCATCATGTCGATGCAAAAACAGTTGCCTTCGCCAAGAGGATGCCTGCCACCCACCCAATTGGCCATTTTTTTTCAACGGCTTGAAGCGACCGATCCTGCCGAGCATTTGGCGCGTGTCTCAGCACTTGACCGGGCGGTGTGTCGGTTGCTGCAACCCTTGTTGAAAAAGGGAGGGGTGCTCAGCCGTGCCCCACAGCTGCACCAAGACTTGTGTGCGCTGCGTCGCGATGAGGCGCGCCATGTGCGACTCACCCGCCGCATGGCGAACGACATGGGCTGCAGCGTCGATCGGCAGATACAGTTGAATCAGTCGATTCAAGTGCGCCTGACCGCCTTGATGTCTTCTGTGGCAGATGTCTTGTTGCGTATGGGAAGCATGTGATGCAGCCCGGCCGTATACGTCTCGACACTGGAAGACGCAGACTTCTGGGGTGGGGTGCCGCTTACCCAGGCGCTGCGGTGGACAGTGCAGCCTTGTGCGCCTTGATCGAAGACGGGTTTGGCGTGAAGGCCCGCCGACGAGGGCGCATCATCGCCACCAAACTGGGTGTTCACACACGTCACTTGTGTCGTGACTTTGCGCAAGCGCATGAAGCCCCTCGCGCGGGTGCACGTAATCCAGAGTTAGCTGCCCAGGCCATGCAGCAAGCGTTGTGTCGTGCCGGGGTGGTGGCAGATGGGTTGAGCTACTTGATCAGCCACACCACCACGCCGGCCACTTGGTTGCCGGGTGGGTCTGCCGACATTGCACGGCGCTTGGGGCACACCGGTGCACACATGGAACTTAGACAAGCCTGCACGGGGTTTGCCAATGCGCTGCAAATCGCATTTGCCATGACGCAAATGCCAGGGGCCGCTCCGGTGGGCATTGTGGGGGTCGAAACGGGGTCGGTGTATTTCGATCCTCAAAGTCTTCATACACGCCCTGAGCAGTGGGTGAATCTTTTACAAATGGGCGATGGTGCTGCTGCTGTGGTGATTGGTCCCGATGAGGCGGGGGCGTCTGGCCCCTTTGTGACCCATCCTTATTTCGGTCAGTGCCAACACGCGCCGACTCCCGGTTTGTGTTTGAAGTCAGGCGGTTCTGATGCCGCCTTTGTGTCTGCAGGGAACTTGCACTTCGAGCACCACTATGACGGTGTGTTGACCCATGGCTTGGCGTTGTTCGAGTTTGGCCGCCAGGTTTTGGCGCGTCACAACTTGGTTGTGCAGGATGCCGCCTGGGTGGTGCCCCATCAAGCCAGTGGTGCGGTGGCGCCCTGGTTGGCGCGTGCTTGGCAATTGCCAGCGCATCGGGTGTGTGCCCATGCCGCGATTGTTGGGAATTTAGGCAGCGCCAGTATTTGGGCTGCGCTTGATCACCTGATGGGGCAGCGTGAAGCGTGGGATGGCACGACAGCTTTGTTTTTGGGAGCCGAAGCCACCCAGTACAGCTACGGTGGTTTTGCGCTCGCGCTGCTTTAACTGAACCCGGTTGACGCTGTAACTTTTTCACGATGCACAGCGAACTACACAAAGGCACCCCAAGGTGATGACCTCTCTCAACTGAATCAACAATGAAAGTGCACAACTGCCATGAAAAAAATCACAACACTGCTGTTGGTGGCCTTGAGTGCTTGGGTGCTTCAAGCCCATGCACTGACGATCGAGTCGTATTCCCCAGAGCGACTGGCTCAAAAGAAGCAATCAGGTGAACTCGTTGCTTTGCACTTCCATGCGTTTTGGTGCCCAACGTGTTGGGCGCAAGACAAGGTGTTCAAAACTTTTGTGAACGATCCTGACGTTCCAGGCACTTTGTTGGTGGTGAATTACGACACCGAGCGTGAATTGCGACGCCAGTTGCATGTGCGTTCGCAGTCCACCCTGATCGTCTACAAAGGCAGTGAGGAACAAAAGCGCTTGGTCGGAGAGACCGATGCCAAAGTGCTACGACATGCCTTTACCGATGTGAAGTGATTTGGCGATGTCGATTCACGCCACGCAGTTGGGACTGAGTTGGTTAGCGGGGAGTTTGACCACGTTGTCGCCCTGTGTTTTTCCGTTGCTGCCTTTGGTGCTCGGAGGCGCTGTGCAAGGCAACCGATGGGCGCCGGTGTGCATGGGGGCGGGCATGGCCCTGTCGTTTGCCTTGATCGGTATGGGGTTGGGGTGGTTGGGGCCTGTGCTGGGCGTAGACACCGAGCACGTTCGTGTTGTGGGTGGTGTGCTGCTCTTGGTTTTGGGGTTGGTGATGTGGCTGCCTGCTGCGTCAGCACAATTTGCGCGTTGGATGCAGCCGTTGGCCACGCAGGCAAACCATGTGTCGCGGCGATTGAATACGAGTTCAAACGCGGGGGCCTTGGCTTTGGGGGCTGTGCTGGGTTTGGTGTGGACGCCTTGCTCAGGACCGTTGCTGGCCTCTGCGCTCACGTTGGCGGCATCAAAAGGCGGGGTCTGGCAGGGCGGTATTTTGTTGGGGGTGTTCGGTGTCGGTGCGGCCACGCCGTTGGTTGCGGTGGCGTATGCCTCGCGGCGAGGGTTTCAGTCCAGCCAAGTGTGGGTTTTACGCTTTGCTGATCGCTTGAAAAAAACATTCGGGCTGTTGATTGCGCTAACAGGCCTGGCCATTTTGACGGGGGCAGACAAATGGCTGGAGGCTTGGGTGCTGTCCGTCTTGCCAGATGTGTGGTTGCGTCTCACAACTTTGATTTAAGGCACGGTATGAAATTACATTCTTGGCTCAGTGTGTTGCTCCTGCTGGCGACCCATGCAGGGGCTGCTCCAACATGTCAAACAACATCGGCGCTTGTACCGCCGACGGTGGTGGAGCTCTACACCTCGCAGGGCTGCAGTTCATGCCCGCCAGCGGATCAGTGGCTATCGGGAATGAAGGGGCGCGCTGATGTGGTGGCGCTGGCGTTTCATGTCAACTATTGGAATCACTTGGGTTGGAAAGATCCGTTTGCAACATCGCAGACCACCCAGCGCCAACATGCCTATCGGTCTGAGCTAGGAAGTGGCTATGTGTACACCCCTCAGGTGGTGGTCAACGGGCGAGACTTTCGCGATTGGCGCGGTCTGCAGCCCGAGAAACTTCCCAAACCACAAGCCGCTGCTGCCCCACGCGTGCGGATGTGGCGAGAGGAGGACACCGTTCGGGTGAGCATTGCGGCTTTGCCACTCTCTGATGTGGCCAGCCCAACGCGCTTGGCTGGGTACTGGGTAGTTTTGCAAGATGGGTTGCGCAGCAAAGTCAGTGCCGGGGAAAACTCGGGCGCACTGTTAACCAATGACCACGTGGTCAAACGCTATGAGCCTGTTGCGTCTTGGCTCAGCGACCAGCCCCAAGCTCTTTCGTGGGGTGCACCTGAGGGGCCGTCACAACGCGTGGCTTTTGTGGTGACGCAGGCACAGGGGTTGGTCCCCGTGCAGGCCTTGGTGTTGACGTGCACATGAGAAGTACGTTGGCCTCTATGATTCAGGGATGACTTTGATTTTTATTTTTGTCGGTACCTTGGTGGCTGGCATGGGCAGTGTGTGGCTGGCTGCGTTGCTGGCGTACGCATTGTTGTCACGTTTCACCCAGCATTTGCTGAGCTTGGCTGCGGGGGCCCTGTTGGCCACCGCGTTCACGCGTTTGTTGCCCGAGGCGTTTGAGCTGTCGGTGGCTGCAGGGGTATCCGCGCAGGGGCTGTTTGCTGTGTTGTTGGTGGGCTTGGTGTTCTTCTTCTTACTCGACAAAGCAGAACTGTGGCACCACGGCCACGAGCATGGACACGACCATGAACACAGCCATGCGCACCATGATGACCACCCGCATGCCCACAACCACCTCAGTGGCGGTTGGGCAGTGTTGCTGGGTGACAGCGTCCATGCGTTTGGTGACGGTATCTTGATTGCAGCTGCTTTTGTGGCCGATTTCCGTCTGGGTGTGGCAGCCGCATTGGCAGTGATGGCGCACGAAGTACCGCACCATGTGGGTGATTTGGTGGTGCTGCGACAAACGTTGCACAACCCGCGTCGGGCTGTGTTCAAACTGTCATTGGCGGGGGGCGTGACGGCGATTGGCGGCGTGATGGGCTACTTGCTGGTCGGCGCACTGCATGAGTACCTGCCGTTCTTTTTGGTCGTGGCAGCCAGCAGTTTTATTTATGTGGCACTGGCGGACTTGATTCCTCAGTTGCAAAAACGCTTGTCTCCTCGCGAGACAGCGGCACAAGTGGCGTGGTTATTTGCGGGTATCGCCCTGGTCACGGCTTTGGGCGAATGGGCGCAGCACTGAGCTGGGCTCGTCTTGTCTGTTTAGGATTTTTCGCAGGGCAACCCAGGGGTGTTGCACCACTCGCTCCAGCTGCCTGCATAGAGCGCCGTGGGCCCGAAACCAGCGACTTCCATGGCCAACACATTGGGCACGGCACTCACACCACTGCCGCAG
>JBPCSU010000116.1:0-14125 GCA_051006815.1 Limnohabitans sp. | reverse complement strand
ACATGGCGTTGAGGCCGCGACCCACTTCCCCCACCAACCACGCGCGCGCTTCGTCGAAGCGCATCACACAGGTGGGGCTGCCGTGGATACCCATTTTTTCTTCGATGCGTTCACAGTGCACCGCGCTGCGTGTGCCGTCGGCATAAAACTTAGGCACCAGAAACAGTGACAAACCTTTGGGGCCGGGGGGCGCATCAGGCAAACGCGCCAACACCATATGCACGATGTTGTCGCTCAGGTCGTGTTCGCCCCCGCTGATGAAAATTTTGGTGCCCGAGATGAGGTAACTGCCATCGGCTTGCGGCACCGCTTTGGTGGAGGCGAGCCCCAAGTCGCTGCCCGCATGGGGCTCGGTCAGGCACATCGTGGCCAGCCATTCGCCAGTGCCTACTTTGCTGAGGTACTGCGCTTTGAGTTCGTCGCTGGCGTGGTGCTTGATGCATTCATAGGCGCCATGCAGCAAGCCAGGCGCCATGGTCCAGCCGTGGTTGGCGGCAGACAGCCATTCGTACATCACGCTGTCGAGCACGGCAGGCAGGCCTTGGCCCCCATCCTCTGTCGCGGTCGACAACGAGGCCCAGCCCGCTTGCCAAAACGCTTGGTACGCGTCGCGAAAACCGGGAGGCATGGTGACTGAACCGTCGTGCCACTTGGCACCCACCTCGTCGCCCACAGGGTTGAGGGGGGCAATTTGTTCGGCAATGAACTTGCTGCTCTCGTCCAAGATTTGGTTCATCAAATCGGCATCGACTTCCGAGTAAGGGGCCAGTGCGGCAATGCGCTCAGGCGCCCGCAACACGTGGTTCAAAATAAATTGAACATCGTCCAGACGGGGTTGGTAATGGCTCATGATCCGTTCTCCTGACGTACCGCCGCCAAAGAAAGCAAGGCCTTCTTGGGGCGCGTCGATTTAGTCTTTGCGTGCGGCGCCCAAGTAGGTGTCGATCACGCGGCTGTCTTGTGCCAACTCGGCGGCGGGGCCGTGCAAGCTGACTTCGCCCATTTCCAACACATAGCCGTAATCGGCCACGGCCAACGCAGCACGTGCGTTTTGTTCGACCAACACAATGGTCACGCCGGTTTTGCGCAGGGTTTCGATGATGCTGAAAATTTCTTTCACGATCAGCGGCGCCAAGCCCAAGCTGGGTTCGTCCAACATCAACACATCGGGGCGTGACATCAGCGAGCGACCCACGGCGAGCATTTGACGTTCACCGCCTGAGAGCGTGCCGGCCAGTTGGGTGCGGCGTTCTTTCAAGCGCGGGAACAGGTCATACACATCGTCGATGCGGCTGCGCCATTGCATATTGCCCATGCGCATTTGGCGGTAGCCGCCGAGTTCCAAGTTGTCTTCCACCGTCATGGTGCTGAACAACTCGCGCTTTTCAGGTACCAAAGCGATGCCCAGCATGACACGCTCTTCGAGCGTGAAGTCGCTGATGTCTTCGCCGCGGTACATCAGCTGGCCGCGTGTGGGCAGCAAGCCCATCAAGGTGTTGAGCAAGGTGGTCTTACCGGCACCGTTGGGGCCAATGACCGTGATCACTTGGCCGGCATCGGCGTGCAGGTTCAAGCCGTGCAGCACTTCGGCTTTGCCGTAGCCGGCGTGAAGGTCTCGTATGTCGAGCAGGGGCGTTGTCATGGCCAGTCCTTAGTGTTCGGTACCCAAGTAGGCGGCACGCACTACGGGGCTTTCCTGAATTTCTTTTGGGGTGCCTTCGAGCAACAACGTGCCGAATTCCATCACCACCAACTTGTCGCAGACCTGCATCACCAGGTCCATGTCGTGTTCCACCAGCAAGATGCTGACGCCTTCGCTTTGCAGCTGACGCAGCACATCGGCCAGGGCTTGTTTTTCTTTGTGGCGCAAGCCGGCGGCGGGCTCGTCGAGCAACAACAAGGCGGGGTCGGCGCACAGCGCACGCGCGATTTCCATCAGGCGTTGCTGGCCCATGGCCAAGTTGCCGGCTTGTTCATGCATGGTGTGGCCAATGCCAATGCGTTCGAGCTGTTGTTGGGCCAACTTGAAGAGGCGTTTTTCTTCTTCGTGGTTGGTGCCCAACATTCCCGACAGCACGCCGGTGTGGCCACGGCTGTAGCCGCCAATCGCCACGTTCTCGAGCACGGTCATGTCGGGAATCATCTTCACGTGTTGGAAGGTGCGCGCCATGCCTTTGCGCAAAATCTCGCGCGAAGGCAAACCACTGATGGTCTCGCCGCGGAACTGGACTGCACCGGAGGTCAAGGGCAACACGCCCGTGATCAGGTTGAAGGTGGTCGACTTGCCCGCGCCGTTGGGGCCGATCAAGCCCACGATTTGACCGGCGTTGATTTGGAAGCGAATGTCATTCACCGCCACCAAGCCGCCAAACTGTTTGCGGATGTCTTGCACGTCCAACAGCAATTCGCCGCGCTGGGGTTTGTGGGTTTCAGGCAAGTGGTCGGCGTGTTCCCAATCCACTTCGCGGTCACGGCGTGGCATGTAGCGTGCCACCAACGACCACAGGCCATCGGGCAAGTACTTGAGCACCAACACCAGCAACACACCAAACACAATCACTTCGTAGCTGCCGCTGGTGCCAATCAGTTTGGGCAACAGCACTTGCAAGTAATCGTCCATGAGCTTGATCAGGCCAGCGCCCACAATGGCGCCCCAGATGTAACCCACACCACCGACCACGGCCATGAACAAATATTCAATGCCCATCTTCAAGCCGAAAGCCGAAGGGTTTACGGTGCGTTGGAAATGCGCCAACAACCAGCCCGCGACCGAGGCCAACATCGCGGCCATCACAAAGGCCGTGACCTTGTAGCGGAAGGTGTTGATGCCCATGGCTTCCGCCATTTGCGTGCCGTTCTTCAGCGAACGAATGGCGCGACCGGCACGTGAATCCAGCAGCTGCACCATGCACAAGGCCGAGGCAAACAGCATGAGCCAGGTCAGCACAAAGAAGGGACGACCTTGGCCAATGTCAAAGCTGCCAATTGACAAACTTTGCAGACCCAGCAAACCGTCGTACTTGCCCAGCGCATCCAAGTTGCCCATGAGGTAGTAAAGCGACAAGCCCCACGCAATGGTGGCCAACGGCAGGTAGTGGCCCGACATGCGCAAGGTGATCATGCCCACCACCAACGCGCTGACGAACGTCAGCCCCAAGCCGACCCATAAGGTCAGCCATGGCGACAACCCCAAATTCAAGGTCAGCCATGCGGTGGTGTAGGCGCCAATGCCCACGAAGGCGGCTTGGCCAAACGAGGTCAAGCCCGAGACACCGGTGAGCAGCACCAGACCCATGCAGGTCATGGCGTACAGGCCGATGTAGTTGAGTTGGAAAATCCAGTAGTCAGGCACGGGCAACACAGCCACGAGCGGGACCAAAGCGAACAGCAATAACCAGCGGCGCATATCAATGCTCCTCGTCAGAATGGCCGCTGCTGATGGAACGCCACAGCAGAATAGGCAAGATCAAGGTGAACACGATCACCTCTTTGAAAGCACTGGCCCAGAACGAGCCAAACGACTCGACCACGCCAACGAACAAGGCCCCTACCAAGGCACCGGGGTAGCTGGACAAACCGGCAACCACCGCGGCCACAAATCCTTTGAGGCCGATCAGAAAACCGGAGTCATAAAACACCGTGGTGGTGGGCCCAATCAGCAAGCCTGAAATGGCACCAATGCCCGCTGCCAACAAGAAAGTGAACTGACCTGCGGCGTGTGTCGAGATGCCCATCAAGCGTGCACCGGTGCGGTTCACCGCGGTGGCGCGCAAGGCTTTGCCAAACAAGGTGCGTTCAAAGAACAGCCACAGCACCAGAATCATCACCAGTGCCGTCAAGAAAATAATCACCACTTGGCCCGTGATGTTCAACGGACCCACGGTCCAGCTCTCGTTCAAGAAGCTGGGGTTGCGGAAACCTTCCGCACCAAAGAACAACAAGCCCAAACCCGTCATGGCAAAGTGCACGCCCACCGACACAATCAGCAACACCAGGGGCGGAGCGGACTCGAGCGATTGGTACGCAATGCGGTACACCAAGGGGCCAAACGTGGCCACCACGGCCACACTCAGCAACGCTTGAATCAGCATCGAGAAGTTTTGCGTGGCAGACCACCAGGTGAGCAACGCAATCAACATGGGGGGAACCAAGATCTTCACGCCGGCTTGAATGCCGTGCGCCAAATTGCGATCGTGGTGCCAGCGACTCCAGCACTCCATCACACTGGCAATGACCGACAAGATCATCAGCAACCACACGGTGCCGGGTACTTTGCCTGCTTGCAGCATGGCCAAGGTCAAGGCGCCGTATGCGACGAACTCACCTTGGGGAATGAAGATGACGCGCGTGACGGTAAAAACCAGCACCGTGGCTAAACCCAAAAGGGCATAGACCGCGCCGTTGGTAAAGCCGTCGAGCGTCAAGATGCTGACGATTGAAAAATCCATGTTGTTTCTCGTTTCTGTTCTGACAACGTTCTTTGCTTCTCAGAAAACGCCCAACAAGCCAGAGGCCTGTTGGGCGTTTGTGTCATGCAAACGTGGTTTAGCGTTCAACAGCGAACTGACCGTCCACCACTTTCAGCATCACACCGGTTTCCATGGTGTAACCCCAGTGGTCGTCCTTGGTCCAGTTCATCACGCCGTGGGCAAACACGGTGCGGCCCATGCCTTCAATCGCATCGCGAATGGCGGCGCGGAATTCAGGTGTGCCGGGTTTGGCTTTTTTCAGTGCTGCAGGCAACACTTTTTCCATCGTCACTTGGAAGTCGTAGGCGTGGCCTGCGAATTGGTTGCGTGACTTGGGGCCCATCAAACCTTCGTACTTGGTCACAAAGTCGACCGACACCTTTTTAGAGGGGTGGCTGTCAGGCAATTGCTCGGCGATCACGGCAGGGCCAGACACCACAAACGTACCTTCCACAGCCTTGCCGCCCACGCGCATCAAGTCTTGCGTGGCTGCGGCGTGTGTTTGGTAGATCTTGCCTTTGTAGCCACGCTCAGCCAAACCGAGTTGGGGCATGGCCGCGCCAGAACCAGACGCCACCACCAAGATGGCGTCGGGATTGGCGGCGTTCAATTTCAAGGCTTGTGGGGTCACGCTGGTGTCGGTGCGCGCGAAGCGTTCGGTGGCGACCAGTTTGATACCGGCTTTGTCCAGTTGAGGCGAAATTTCTTTCAACCACTGTTCGCCGTAGGCATCGGTGTAGCCCAAGAAACCAATGGTCTTCACGCCTTGCTTCTTCATGTGTTCGACCACGGCATGGCCCATCACGGTGTTCGATTGGGGCAAGCGGAACAACCACTTGTCTTTGCCAGCAGGTACGCCCACGGGGGAGCCGGCCACTTGCACGGTGCCTGCTTCAGAGGCGATGTCGGTCATGGCCGCGGCCACGGCGGTGATGCACGAACCGAAGATCACGTCTACTTTGTCTTCTGTGACAAAACGGCGTGCGTTGGCAGAGCCTTTGCCTGGATCGGTGGCGTCGTCCAACACGATCAAGTTGACTTTTTCACCGCCGATGGTTTTGGGGAACAACTTGAGTTGGTTTTGCATGGGAATGCCCAAACCAGAACCGGGGCCGGTCAAGGCCAAGCTGACACCGATGTTGATGTCCGCGAGTGCTGCAGAGCAAGCGACGCTGGCAGCCAGCGTGAGCAGGGTCTTTTTGAATTTCATGGTTGTCTCCTTCGAGTGGTTGAGTTGCTTGGGTTGAAAAATTAAGAACAGAGTGCCTTGATGTCGGCGGGAACGGGGATGGCTTTGATGCGGTCCGGATCATCGGGGTGTTTGATGCAAAACGCACGCGTCTCAAAGCCTTCGCACAACACGGTGTCGCCACGCATGACGACGTGTTTTTGAATCACCACTTTTTCGCGCCATTCGTGGATGCTGGTGTGCACCTGGATGCGTTCGCCGTAGGTGGCGGGGCGCATGAACTTGGTGTTGATTTCGAGCAGCGGGGTGCCGATGATGCCGGTGGTCTTGACCAGTTCACGCCACGTGGGCACGCCGCACTTGACGAAGAAGTTCAGGGACGAGGCATCCATCCACTTGGAATAGTTGGGAAAGAACACAATGCCGGCGGGATCGCAATCGCCAAACATGATCTCGACTTCGTAAACAACAGTTTTGCTCATTTTGTTTGTCTCTTAGCGTGGTGCCATGCGAAGTGCGCCGTCCAAGCGGATCACTTCACCATTCAAGTGGGTGTTGCTCGCGATGTGTGCGGCCAATTCCGCAAACTCTTCGGGCTTGCCCAAACGTGAGGGAAAGGGGATGCTGGCTGCCAGCGATTGCTGCACGGGCTCAGGCAGCGTCTTCATCAGCGGCGTAGCAAACAAGCCTGGGGCAATGGTGCACACACGAATGCCGTGCTGTGCCAAATCGCGCGCCATGG
The DNA here is from genome assembly GCA_051006815.1 of Limnohabitans sp. Lineage (GTDB taxonomy): Bacteria > Pseudomonadota > Gammaproteobacteria > Burkholderiales > Burkholderiaceae_C > Limnohabitans. The sequence goes on along the minus strand of JBPCSU010000116.1, from coordinate 7,725 downwards.
GCAAGGTCATGCCGGCCACACCGGCTTTGGAGGCGCTGTAGGCCTGTTGGCCCACTTGGCCGTCAAAGGCAGCCACCGAGGCGGTCCACACCATCACGCCACGTTCACCGTCTTCCAGGGGCGACAACTTGGCCGCAGCCGCTGCAAACAAACGGGCTGCGTTGTAGGTGCCAATCAGGTTGACTTGCACCACTTTGGCAAAGTCTTCCAAGGGCGCGGCGTTGCCGTCTTTGCCCACCACACGTTTGGCGGTACCAATGCCGGCGATGTGCATCAAGATGCGCGCAGGGCCGTGTGCGGCGGCAGCGGTGTCGATGGCGGCTTGCATGCTGTCGGCATCGGTGACGTTGCACGACACGGCCACGGCGGAGCCGTTGCCATATTCCGCGACGATTTCGTTGGCGACACGCGTTGCGTTGTCTAAGTTGAGGTCGATCACGGCGACTATGGCGCCCAAGCGTGCGAGTTCGCGCGCGGAGGCTTCACCGAGGCCAGAGCCACCCCCGGTGACCAATGCTGCTTGTCCTTGAATCTTCATAGTGCTGTGTTTCCGTGATTGTGTGGGTCGCAGGCCTCAAGCGGCCTCGGGGTTTTACCGAAACCCAACAGGGTTTTCGATCAACAACGCAATGCCTTGGCCACCGCCCACGCAAGCGCTGGAGATGCCGTAGCGCAGGCCCGAACGTTGCAGTTCGCGCGCCAAGGTGATCGTCAAGCGCACACCGGTGCAGGCCAGGGGGTGACCCAAGGCGATGGCGCCACCGTTGACGTTGAGCTTGGACAAGTCCATGCCCAGTTCGCGGCCCACGGCCAAGGTTTGTGCGCCTTGCGCTTCGTTGATTTCGAAGCGGTCAATTTGGTCCAGGGTGAGGCCGGTGCGTTCCAGCAGCAAACGAATCGCTGGTGCCGGGCCAATGCCCATGATCTCGGGGGGCACGCCCACCGCCGCAGCGGCCACCACGCGGGCCAACGGTTTTTTGCCATGGGCCTTGGCGTAGGCGCCTGAGGTGACCACGCAAGCGGCCGCCGCATCGACCAAGGCCGAGCTGTTGCCACCGGTTTGCACACCGCCTTCGTACACGGGTTTGAGTTTGCCCAGCACTTCGACGGGCGAGATGCGTGGGTGGGTGTCGGTGCTGACTTCGGTGACCTTGCCTTGCAGTTTGATGCCGCGTGGCTTGTAGCCATCGAGTTCAAATTTTTCAGTCACCACGGACACGATCTCGCCCGCATGAAAGCCGGCTTCTTGTGCGGCCACGGCTTTGGCGAAAGAGTCCGAGGCGAACTGGTCCACCTCTTCGCGGGTGATGTTGTATTTCTTGGCCAAGTTCTCAGCGGTCTGGATCATGTTGATGCCAGCGGCTGGGTCTTTCAAGGCTTCCCACATGTAGTCTTTGAAGCCCACAGGTGCGCCAAGTTTGAAACCCGTGCGGTGGTCAAACGCGGCGATGGGGTTGCGCGTCATGCTTTCGGTGCCGACCACCAAGGCCGCGTCACATGCGCCGGCTTCGATTTGTTCGCCGGCTTGGCGGAACAACTCAAAGCCTGTGCCGCAGATGCGTTGCGTCATGATGGCGGGCACCTCTTGCGGCACACCGGCGTACAAGCTGATGTGGCGGGGCAAGAAGAACTGGTCAAAGTCGCCAGGCGCCATGTTGCCGGTGATGACCGAGCCGATGTCGGTGGGGGCAATGCCCGCACGCTTGAGGGCTTCACGCGCCGCTTTGATACCGAGGTCGGTGGGCGAGATGTGGCCCAACGCACCGCAGTAGTCAACCATGGGCGTGCGCACACCTTCGTGCATCCACACATCGGCAAACGCGTTGAAAAAACCTTTGGAAGCCATGTTTGTCTTTCGAATCAAGTGGGTGTGTCGAATCAAGCCTGTGGCTTGAGGATGTAGTGCAGCGTGTCAGCGTGCAACCCGTTCACGGTGTCGGCGCGGTGGTGCAACACCGAACGTTGGTTGATGGAGCCTTTGTCGGTGATCTCGCCCTTGTCGATGGTGGGCGGCTCAGACAACAAACACATGCGGGCAATGCGGTTGGCGCTGCCGGTGCTGCTGGCGGCCAATTCGTTGACGACTTTTTGGAAATGCGTCAGCACGGCAGGGGCCGCCAACACATCGGCCAAGGGCGCGCTGTCGGGCAAGCCAGCCAGTTCGCGCACCTTCGGCGTGGGGAACACCATGGCACCCACTTCTTTCAGGTTCAAGCCAGTGAGCACCACGTCTTGGATGTAGGGCGCACCCGCCGCAATGATCTTGCCGCGCAAGGGGCCCACGCTGACAAACGTGCCGGTGGCGAGCTTGAAGTCTTCGGCAATGCGGCCATCAAATTTCAAACCGAGGTGCACATCGGTTTCGTCGATCCACTTGACTGCATCACCGGTTTTGAAGAAGCCTTCTTCGTCAAACGCATCGGTGGTTTCAGCGGGGGCACGCCAGTAGCCAGGCGTGATGTTGGGGCCGCGGTAGCGCACTTCGGTTTTGCCGTCCATGTCGATCAGCTTGAGCTCCATGCCGGGTGTGGGCACACCCAAGTCACCCGCACGCACATGCGGGTTGGTGACGAACAGGGCGAAGGGACCCGACTCGGTCATGCCCAAGCCAGAGGTCATGACGATGCGTTCGCCCACCTCACGCTCTTCGCTTTCGTACAAGCTGTCCCACACAGGTTGGGCCAAAGCAGCGCCGGCGTAGAAGAACATCTTCACGCGTGACAAAAAGTTTTTGCGCAACACATCGTCGGTCTTCATCGCGTTGGCGATGGCTTCAAAACCGGTGGGCACGTTGAAGTACACCGTGGGAGCCACGTCGCGCAGGTTGCGCAAGGTTTCGCCAATCAAAGCCGGCGTGGGCTTGCCATCGTCGATGTACAAGGTGCCGCCGTGGTAGATCACCATGCCGAAGTTGTGGTTGCCACCGAAGGTGTGGTTCCAAGGCAGCCAGTCCACCAACACCAGCGGTTGCTCGCGCAACACGGGCATCGATTGGCTCATTTGCTGTTGGTTGGCGCAGCACATGCGGTTGGTGTTGATCACCGCTTTGGGCAACTTGGTCGAGCCGCTGGTGAACAAGAACTTGACGATGGTGTCGGGGCCTGTGGCCGCGCTGGCGCGGTCCACAGCGTCGGTCGCGGCGGTGGCGCACAGCTGTGCAAATGTCGTGACTGTGCGGCCGGCCACGGCGCCGTCATGCAACACCACTTCGGTGTCGGCGCCCACAGTGGCGCTGATGGCTTTGGCATAGCGCTCATCTTGCGCGAACACCAACCCGGGGGTGACGGTTTTCAACACGTGTTTGAGTTTGTCGTAGTCCACGCTGACCAACGAGTAGGGTGGCGAGGTGGGCACAAACGGCACACCTGCGAGCATGCAACCCAAGGCCAACAAGGCGTGTTCCAAACTGTTTTCGCTCAAGATGGCCACAGGGCGCTCGGCGTTCAAGCCACGGTCAATCAAGCCTTGGGCAATGTTGCGTGCGGTGGACCAAGCCTCTTGGTAGCTGATGTGGCGCCAGTCGCCCAAGCTGCCATCGGCTTGCTTGACGCGGCGTGCCATCCAAGTGCGCTCGGGCGCTTGCTCGGCCCAGTGGCGCAGGCGATCGCTCATGCGCTCGGGGTAGTCTTGCAGGGCTTGGTCAGCCTTGAGGTAGTGGGTGCCGCTGGGGCCATCGCGCAAGCTCACGCGCGTGACGCCAAATTGCAGGGGGCGGAATTGTGCCGTTGTCATGTGTGTCTCCTCGTAGAAGCCGTGAATCAGTCTTTGCTGACTTTGGGTGCTTTGCCTTCTAAGAAGGCGCGTACGCGGGCTTTGGCTTCAGGGGCCGCTTGCGCGATCGAGGACATCAAGGCCTCGGTCATGAAGCCGTGGTCAGCAGGCTGCTCGGCGATGCGCGGCAGGGCGTGCATCAAGGCGTAGTTGGTGAGGGGGGCGTTGGTGGCAATGCGTTGGGCCAATTCCATGGCTTTGGCCAACGACTCGCCGGCGGGCACCAAGTACTGGGCGAAGCCCACGCGTTCGCCGTCTTGCGCGTTGTAGACGCGGCCGGTGAGCATCATGTCGGTCATGCGTGCCACGCCAATCAATTTAGGAATACGCACCGAGCCACCGCCGCCCACGAAGATGCCGCGGGTGCCTTCGGGTAAGGCGTAGAAGGTGCTCTCGTCGGCCACGCGGATGTGCGAGGCCGAAGCCAGCTCCAAGCCGCCGCCCACCACCGCGCCATGCAAGGCGGCGATCACGGGCACGCGGCCGTATTGCAAAGCTTCCAAGGCGACGTGCCAGCTGCGTGAGTGGTGCACGCCTTCGCCGGCGTCGCGCTCTTTGAGTTCGGACAAGTCCAGGCCAGCGCAGAAGTGGTCGCCTTCGCCATGAATCACGGCTGCGCGCGCTTCGGCAGGCAGGTTTTGAAAGACATCGCGCAGCGCTTCGATCAAGGCATCGCTCAGCGCGTTGCGCTTGGTGGGGCGGCACAAGCGAACCACCGCGACGGCGCCGTGCATTTCCAGAACAACGCTGTTGGCTTTGGCACGTTCGATCGCAGGATGGAGGGTGGTGGTCATATCAATTCCGTTCAAGGTGGACATAAGGTTATTTTTTATAACGTTATTGTGGAAGTGAAGCGACCTCCCAAGTCCTAGGACTTTCCCTTAAATACGAAGACCACACCTGAGGTGCGTGACGCAGTTTTAGGCGCTCAGATCGAGCGCCACTTTGCCAAATTGTTCGGCGTTGGCCAGCATGTCCAGCGCGGCGTGCACGTCGGCCATGGGGAAGACGCGGTCGATCACGGGGCGAATCTGGTGCTGCTCACAAAACGCCAGCAAGTCCTGCAGTTCCTGGCGGTTGCCCAGGGTTGAACCGAGGATTTGCAGTTGCCGAATGAAGATGCGGCGCAAATCGGCCGGGGGTTGGTCGCCACTGGTGGCGCCACAGGTGACCAAGCGGCCCCCGCGCACCAACGATTTCATGGCGGCGCCCCACACCGCTTCGCCAATGTTCTCAATCACCACGTCTACACCGCGACCGTCGGTGAAGGCCATGACGCTTTTCACAATGTCTTGGTCGGGCGTGTGAATGCCTGCTGCGGCACCCATGGCCAAGGCACGTTCCAGTTTGTGGGCGTGGCGTGAGGTCACGATCACGCGCGCGCCCATGGCATGTGCAATTTGCAAGGCCGCCACCGACACGCCGCCGCCAATGCCAAAAATCAACACGGTTTGTCCGGGCTTGAGCTGCCCTTGGGTCATCACCATGCGCCAGGCGGTCAGGTGCGTCACGCCCAAGGCCGCTGCTTCAACGGCGGACAAATAGGAAGGGGCTGGAAACACGTTGGTGCGTGGCACCGTCAACCAGTGCGACCACGCGCCATCGCGGTGCTCGCCCACCAGCGCAATGCGGGTGCACAGCACGTCGTCGCCGCGTTGGCAAAACTCGCAGGTGCCACAGCTGATGCCGGGGTGAATGATCACGCCGTCTCCCACATCCAGTCCGCTGTGTTCGTCACACGCGGCCACATGGCCGTAGCCCTCGATGCCCATGGTTTGCGGCAATTGGTGGGTGATGCCTGCACCGCTGTTGCGCATGTACAGGTCCACCTGATTCAAGGTGCTGGCTTGCATGCGAATCAGCACCTCGCCCGCGCGTCGCTCGGGGGTGGGCCGTTCACCGACGTGCACCACCTCGTTGCCGCCGTGGCCGTCGATGTAAACCGCGTGCATGCGCTCAAACACCCAAGTAGTTGGGCAATGCGGGATCGTTCAGCAAGTCTTGCGCATCGCCTTGTAAGGCGACCAAGCCTTTTTGCAACACCAACGCGCGGTTGCTGCGCGAGAGCACCTTGTGCCAATCGCGGTCGACGATCAACACCGCCAAGCCACTGGCTTTGATGTCGTCGATCACGCGCCAGATTTCGGCCACGATCAGCGGTGCCAAACCTTCGGTAGCTTCGTCCAAGATGATCAAGTCAGGGTGCGTCATCAACGCGCGGCCGATCGACAACATCTGTTGTTCGCCCCCCGACAGTTGGCTGCCGAGGTTGGTCAAACGTTCAGCCAAACGCGGGAAGGTGTGCAGCACACGGTCGAGCGTCCAGTCGGCGCGGCCATCGCGCCCGGGGCGTGAGGCCATCACCAAGTTTTCGCGCACCGTGAGGTTGCCAAAAATGCCGCGCCCTTCAGGCACATAGGCCACACCCAAGCGTGCCACTTCGTGGGGGCGGGCTTTGGAAATGTCGTGGCCAAACAAGCTGATGTGGCCGTCGCGTTGTGTGACATGACCGAGCAAGCTGCGAATCAACGTGCTCTTGCCCATGCCGTTGCGGCCGAGCAAGCCGACGGTTTCGCCTTTGCGAATTTCTAAATTGACGCCATGCAGCACATGGCTGCTCTCGTACCAGGCGTGGATGCCTTGGGCTTCCAAAATAATTTCAGAGCTCGCAGACATCAGTGGTCTCCCAAATAAGCGGCACGCACATCGGCGTTGTTGCGCACTTCGTCCGGTGTGCCTGAGGCGATGACCACCCCATTGACCATCACGGTGATGCGGTCGGCAATGCGAAAGACCGCGTCCATGTCGTGCTCGACCAGCAAGATGGCGTGGTCGTGTTTGAGTTCTTGCAACAGCGTGAGCATGCGTTCGGTTTCTTCGGCGCCCATGCCGGCCAAGGGCTCGTCCAGCAGCAGCACTTGCGGTGCGGTGGCCAAGCACATGGCGATTTCGAGTTGGCGTTTTTGGCCGTGGCTCAAGAAACCGGCTTGACGCTCGAGCGCATCGCCCAAGCCCACGCGAATGGCCGCCTCACGGCCGATCGACACCGTGACGGGGTCGTGCTCGGCTTGACGCCAAAAGGCCCACGCTTGTTGGTGTTGCGCTTGCGCCGAGAGGCGGCAATTTTCCAACACAGTGAAGCTGGGGTAGATGGTGTTGCGCTGGTAGCTGCGCCCCAACCCGGCACGCGCACGGCGTGACTGGGGCCAATGCGAAATGTCTTGTCCCAACAATTCAACTTGGCCCGAGGAGGGCGGGAACTCGCCCGAGAGCAAGTTGATCAAGGTGGATTTGCCAGCGCCGTTTGTGCCGATGACCGAGTGCACGCTGCCACGCTCCAGCGTCAATGACACAACGTTGACCGCCACCAAACCACCCCAACGGCGCGTCAGGTGGTGGCCACGCAAGAGGATGTCGCGGTTCATGCTTGCTCCTCCAAAGCGTGGGTTGGTGTGGCAGCAGGGCGACCGGTGAGACGTTCACGGAATTGACGTGGCAACGACACCAAGCCATGCGGCATGAACGCCACACACGCCATGATGCTCAGGCCCAGGCCCAAGTGCCAGTGCTTGGCGTAGCTGCCAAACACGGCTTCGGATTGAAACAGCTCTTGCAACAAGGCAAATGCAAACGCGCCAATCAAGGCCCCGCGCATGTGGCCCAAGCCACCCAAAATAATCATCACCAACACGGCGCCGCTGAGGTGCCAGCTGAGCAATTCGGGGTTCACAAACCCGTCTTTGACCGCAAACAAATAACCCGCCCAACCTGCGATGGCGCCTGACAACGTGAAAGCCGCCAGCTTGTAGGGGTAGACAGAAAAGCCCGTGGCTTTCATGCGTTGTTCGTTGACGCGAATGCCCGACAGGGCACGACCAAAAGGCGATTGCAGCAGTTGCGACAAAAACAAATAGCCGAACAACAAACTGAACCAAATCAGGCCATACAAGTGCA
>JBPCSU010000115.1:0-12979 GCA_051006815.1 Limnohabitans sp. | reverse complement strand
TGTTGCAAAACTACCCCTGGCCCGGCAACGTGCGCGAGCTGGAAAACGTGGTGCAACGTGCGGTGGTGTTGAGCGGTGGTCGCACCATCAGCCCCGCGCATTTGATGTTTGACGATGCGCAGATGGACGAGCAAGCCATGCCTGCCATGCCCACATTGCCTGCCGAATTGCCACAAGCGTTTGCGCAGCAAGCCGCAGCACCCGCGTATGTGCCAGCAACCCCTGCTGTTGCACCGCTTGCGCACGTGGTGCCCAACGCGACCTATGCCGCAGCACCCATCGAAATGCGCGAAGAACCCACGGCTCCTGTCAACCTGGAGCACGCGGTGAAAGCCAGCGAGCTGCAAGTGATCATGGCCGCCATTCAAAGTACCGACAGCCGCATGGAAGCGGCTGCCAAGTTGGGCATCAGCCCACGCACCTTGCGCTACAAGCTGGCGCAAATGCGTTCACGTGGAATGACTGAAGGAGCCTCAGCATGATTGACCGCATCTCTCAAGCCAACATTCAATCGATGATTGAAACCCTGCGTTCGCACCAAACGCAGTCACTCGGCACACCGACCACGGTCAACGAGCCCTCCGCGACCAAGGTAGGGCAGCCCACATTTTTTGACTCCGTCAAAAACGCACTCGACAAAGTCAACGAAGCCGATGTCAAGGCCGATGCCATGCAAGAAGCCTACGACCGTGGCGAAGAAGTGCCATTGACCGAAGTTGTGCTGAGCATGCAGAAATCGTCACTGGCATTTGAAGCCACCTTGCAAGTACGCAACAAAGTGATGAAAGCGTACGAAGAAATCATGAACATGCCAGTTTGATGCTGGAGTAAGAGACTGATATGGCAACCGATACCTTAAACATGAACGCTGTGGGCCTGCCCACAGCCAGCGGCGTGGAAACCACGTCTGCATCCAACGCCAGTGGCGGTGCGACAGGCGACGCGTCGCGTATGCCCGCTTGGATCAACGCCAAAGAAGGCCCAGGCGCTGCGGTGATGGACGTGCTGCGTCAACCCACCGTGCGCAAGGTGTTGCCCTTTGTGGTGATCTTCATGCTGCTGATGTCGGTGGCGGTGTTCTTCACCTCGATGAAACCCACGCCTTACCGCCCTTTGGTGTTGATGCTCAGCGATGCTGACAAACAACAAGCCATCGAGGCGTTGAAAGCCGCTGAATTCAAGCCGGAGGTGGATGTCAACACCGGTCAAATTTCTGTGCCCACCGCACGCTTCCAAGAAGCCCGCATGTTGCTGGCTTCCAAAGGCTTGCCACGCACCGAAGCATCGGGCATGGACAACCTCAAAGACATGCCTGCCATGACCACCAGTCAGTTCATGGAACAGGTGCGCTACAACAACGCGATGGAACAAGAGCTGGCGCGCAGCATTGTGCAAATCGGCGGTATCAAATCGGCCCGCGTGCATTTGGCCGCGCCCAAGCAAAGCGTGTTTGTGCGTGACCGCGCACCCACCAAGGCGTCGGTGGTGATCACCCGTTTGCCAGGCCGCACCATTTCATCGGCCAACGTGCAAGCCATCATTCAATTGGTGGCCTCGAGCGTGCCTTATTTGGCACCTGAAAACGTGTCGGTGGTCGACAACTTTGGCAGCTTGATGAACGACATGTTGACGGAAGCACCTTTGGGCTTGACCGCACAGCAGTTGACACACAAGCAGCAGATGGAAGACCTCTATCGCACCCGCTTGATCCAGTTGTTGGCCCCCATCGTGGGCGAAACCAACGTGACCGCACAGGTGAGCATGAGCTTGGACTTCACCCAAACAGAGGTGACCAACGAAGAATTTGACGCACAAGACAAAGGTCCCAAAACCCGTTCTGAATTGTTTGTGGAAGACCGCAACACCTTCCGTGATGCGATTGGTATCCCCGGTGCGTTGTCCAACACGCCCCCTGCGCCGACCAACCCACAAGCCACCACGCAAACCAACGCCGACCCGTTGAAGGGTGTGAGCGAAAAAGGCGTGCAAGTTACCGCGCGTAGCACCAAGAACTACGAACTGGACCGTGCCGTGCGTCACACCAAGGGTGCGATGGGCACGATCACCAAAATTGGTGTCGGTGTGTTGATCAACGAGCGTCCCTTGCCCGCTGGTGCCAAGGTTGAGAAAAACGCCGATGGCACAACCCCCACGTCCATTCCCTATACCCCTGAAGAAATCGAACGCTTGAACCAATTGGTCAAAGGCGCGGTCGGTTTCAACAACGACCGTGGTGACGTGGTCACCGTGGTGGGCACCAAGTTTGAACCTCAGTACGACCCCACCGTGATTCCTTGGTGGCGTGACGAAAACTACCAAGTCATGGTGAACGCCGGTGTGGTGGGTGGCATCTTTTTGCTGATCTTGCTGACCGTGGTTCGTCCGATGGTGCGCCGCCTGTTGGCCCCCGAGATCGACCCCAAAGCCTTGGCTGCTGCGGCTGCTGACGCTGCCACCTTGCAAGCCCAGCTGGCGATTGATGTGGCCACGGCCGAAAATGCAGCGGCGCAAGCTGCTGCGGCCCACGCTAAGAAAACACACGAAGGCGAAATGCTGCGCATCTCTGAAGAAGCCATGCGTGCCGCTGAAGAGTCTGCCCGTTTGGCCGAAGACGCCACACGCAAAGCCGAGGAAGCGCGCTTGGCTGCCGAAGCCAAAGCTGCTGCGGATGCACAAGCTGCAGAAGAAGCCCGTTTGCGTGAAGAGCAACTGCGTCTTGAAAGCGAAGCCTTGGCCGCTGAAATGGCCGCCAAAGCCGCCGCAGACGCTGCTGCTGCCCAAGAAGAGGGCGGTGGCGAAGACATCGAAATTGAAGAAGGCGAAACGCTGGAAGAAGTGAAAGCCCGTATGGCCAGCATGAAACCGAAGAAACAATCGATTTCTGCGGACTTGCTGAACACCGCCAATTCGTATGACGATAAAGTGGCATTGATTCGCATGATCATGGCTGAGGACTCGACCCGCGTGGCCGGCGTGCTCAAGAGCTTGATCGAGAAGTAATAGATATCAGAGGATTTGAATCATGGCTGACGACACCATTGTGATGACCGACAAACTGCGTGCTGAGCTCGCAGGTATTACCAGTACCCAACGTGCTGCTGTGCTGATGCTGTTGCTGGGCGAAGAGCAAGCGGCAGAGATCATCAAGTTTTTGAGCCCCAAAGAAGTTCAAGCCCTGGGCGCCGCGATGGTGCAGGTGGCCAACTTTTCGCAAGAGGCGGTGAACTTTGTGCTCGACGAGTTTGTGGACCATTTGAAGAAACAAAACAACGTCAGCATTGGTGGCGCGGACTACGTCGAAAAAGTCATGCGTTTGGCCTTGGGTGACGACAAAGCGGCTTCGGTGCTGGGCCGCATCATGCCCGGTCAAGGCACCAAGGGTTTGGACATTCTCAGCTGGATGGACGCACGCGGCATTGCCGACATGATTCGCGGCGAACACCCGCAAGTGGTGGCCATCATCTTGTCGCTGCTCGAGAGCGAAGTGGCGGCCGATGTGCTGAACTATTTGCCCCCCGATGTGCGCCCTGAAGTGATTCAACGTGTGGCCAGTTTGGACACCGTGCAACCCTCGGCCATGGCTGAGTTGGAAGCCATCATGAAGCAGCAGTTCTCCAAGAACGCGTCAGCCCAGTCGTCCAGTTTTGGCGGCGTGCAAGCGGCGGCCAAGATCATGAACATGACCAAGACCGCGCTGGAAAACAGCATCATGAGTGGCTTGAACGACATTGACCCCGAGTTGATGTTGAAGATTCAAGACAACATGTTCACCTTCGAAAACTTGGTCAGCGTGGACAACAAAGGTATTCAGGTGCTCATGCGTGCCGTGGAGCCAGACTTGTTGATGATGGCGTTGAAGAACGCCAGCGAAGAATGCCAAGCGCGTTTCTTCGACAACATGTCCGAACGTGCGCGCGGTATGTTCCGCGACGACATGGAAGCCAAAGGCCCCCAACGCATGGCTGACGTGGAAGACGCGCAAAAGCAAATCATGCGCAAGGCGCGTAAGTTGTCCGATTCGGGCGAATTGATCTTGGGCGGCGCAGACTTTGTTTAATCAACCCCATCCCGCTCGGGCTGCCGTTCCTTGGCAGCCCAATGCCGGCATCGCTAAAAAGCTGAGCAGCCGTGGCTATGCCACGACCCGCTGGGGTAGCGAAGAGCCGGAGCCGTTTGCTGATCTTGGCTATCCCGCCAAATCCAGCGGCTTCTCCGCGGACCACTACCAACCGGTGCGACAACCGTTGACCCAGCAAGCCATGGCTTCCTTGGCCTTGTTGGAAGATGCGTATCGAAACGAATCGTTGGGTGAAGAAAAACCTGAGTCACAAACGAGCACGGCGACCAACGAGCATTTGCCATTTGTGATGGACCAATTTGCAGCCACGCGCAAATCGAAATTGCGTGTGAATGTCGATCCGGGTGTGCTGCAGCGTGCCTTGGCACAAGCCGAGCTGGCCGAAACCTTGAAGGTCAGCCCCATCACGCCAGCAGAAGAGGTGGCTGACCCCATCGTCATTCACCCCGATGTGCCTGATGAAGTGCCATTGGCTACGCAGGATGCACAGGACGCACCGGATGCGCAAGAAGCGTCTGTGCAGACCGATCCTGTGGACGAAGAGGCATCGCCCATGGCGATGGCCACGGTAGAAGAAGCGCTGATTGAGACACAAGCGCCATCTGAGCCAGAGTTGCCCGCGGTGGTGGGCGGCATTGCGCCTGAAGAGGTGGTGCGTCGCGAAGACGAAAAATTTGCAGAAGGTTTGATGCAAGGGCGAGAGGAGGGTGCCGCGGCACTGGCGCAAGCCGTTGAACAAGCCAAGGCAGAAGCCTTGGCACAGGGTTTAGAACAAGGTAAATCAGAAGGTTTGGCCGAGGGCTTGCAACAAGGCTTAGAGCAGGGCAAGGCCCAAGGTTTAGCGGAAGGTGAACAAACTGCACGCGAAGCGGTGGCTGCCGAAATGGCGGCACAACGCGTGGTGTTTGAAAATGCGGCGCATGAGCTTCAGGCCTTGCTCAAAGATTCAACGAAATTTTTTGAACCCCTCAAACGTCTGGCGCTGCACATTGCAGAGCAGGTGGTGATGGGGGAACTGCAAACATCGACCAAGGCCTTGGAGCGTTTGGTGCAACGGTGTTTGGATGAGCTCAACCATCCCGTGCAAGGTGCGGTGGTGTTGGAGTTGCACCCCGATGACAAAGTGCGCCTGCAAACGCAAGCGACCGATTTGATTCAAGGCATGCGCCTCGAGGCTGTGCATGACATGCAGCCAGGCAGTGTGCGCGTGTTTGCCAATGACACCGTGGTGGAAGACTTGGTGGAGAACCGCTTGACGGCCATGGCGCGTGCGTTGCACGTCGACGAAGCGGCCTGGCTTGAGCGGTCCGTGCTGACACACCCCGTGGTGCAAGAGGCACCCGAAGAAAAAATAGTCGAAGAAAAAACGGAACACACAGAAGAAGTGGAGGACGGCGATGTTCATTCCTGACGTCATCAACACCCTGTTGATGGGTTTGATTTTCATGGTCGTGATCGTGACCATTATTCGCCCGTTCGTGCTGAATATGGTGGGCCAAGCAGCGTCTAACGGCGACATGCAAAAAGCAGCGGTCGAAGCTGTGGAGCGCGAAATGCTCCGCAAGGCGGAGTTGTTTGAAGCTCAGCGTGCCGACAAAATCAAATACCAAATGTTGCTGCTAGAAGTGCCGCAAAAGCCAACACCCAAACCTGTTTTAGAACCCGAGCCTGAAGTGGTCCCCGAGGTGGTTCCTGAACCTGTGGCTGAAACCCAGCCCGAGGTGGTGGAAGAATCTGCGCCCACAGAAAACGTGGACATGCCAGTGGAGGACACCGCAGCGCTGGCCGAAGCTGAAAGCGCTGGCGAGCATGCTGAGACGGAAGCTTCTGAAGAGGATCAAGAAGAATTGGGCGAAGGCGAAATTGAAATTCGTGAAGGCGAAACCTTGGCCGAAATCAAAGAGCGCATTCGCAAAGAACAGCAAAAGGCCAAGAAGCCTGCAATTCCGCCCGAATTGCTCAACACCGCCAACAGTTACGAAGACAAAGTGGGTGTGGTGCGCATGGTGGTGCAGACCGACCAAAACCGCGTGGCCTCTGTCATTCGCGGCATGATTCAAGTCAAGTAATAACAAACACACACCATGCTCGACTTTGCTCAAGAAGTTCAAAGCAGCTTGCCCAAGCTGCGCACCCCCGAGCCGCAACGCAGCGGCACCTTGGTGCGTCTGGTGGGCTTGACGCTGGAGACGCGCGGCATCATGGCCCCCTTGGGCGCATGCTGCGAGGTGATTGGGCAAGGCGGCCACCGTGTGGAAGCCGAGGTGGTGGGGTTCAACGACAAGACTTTGTTTTTGATGCCCTTCACCGACCCCGTGGGCGTAGGCCCGGGTGACACGGTGCGTGTCATGTCGAACTCGGGTCAAGTGCGCTTGGGCAATGAGTTACTCGGTCGCGTGATTGACGGACGTGGTGTGCCGATTGATGGCAAACCCATGCCCAACTTGCCCGATCAGCTGAGTCTGTTGGGCTGTCCGTTGAATCCCATGGAACGCGGGCCGATTGAAGAAATATTGGACGTGGGCGTCAAAGCCATCAACGGTGCATTGACCATTGGTCGTGGCCAACGCATTGGTTTGGTCGCCGGTTCTGGCGTGGGCAAGAGTGTGCTGCTCGGCATGCTGACGCGCTTCACCAAAGCCGACATCGTGGTGATTGGTTTGATTGGCGAACGCGGCCGCGAAGTGCAGGCGTTCATCCACGAATCCTTGGGTGAAGAAGGTCTGGCCAAGTCTGTGGTGATTGCTGCGCCTGCCAACGTGTCGCCTGTGTTGCGCTTGAAGGCCACCCACATGACGCACGTGGTGGCCGAGTATTTCCGTGACCAAGGTAAAAACGTGTTGATGCTGTGCGACAGCTTGACGCGTGTGGCCCATGCCCAGCGTGAAATTGGTTTGGCCATTGGCGAGCCACCCACGGCCAAAGGCTACCCTCCCTCGGTGTTTGCGTTGTTGCCCAATTTGATTGAGCGTGGGGGCGTGGGCCGTCATGGCCATGGCTCGATCACGTCGATCTACACCGTGCTGGCAGAAGGGGACGACGCGTCGGACCCGATCGTCGACATTGCGCGTGCGTCGCTGGACGGGCAAGTGATGTTGTCGCGCCGCTTGGCCGACCAAGCGCATTACCCCGCGATTGATTTGAACGGATCGATCTCGCGTGTGATGCAAGCGTTGGTCAGTTCAGATGAGTTGAAGCAATCTAACAAACTCCGCCGTTTGTGGTCGTTGTACCAACAGAATGCAGACCTGGTGCAGGTGGGGGCCTACGAAGCAGGCAGCAACCCCGAATTGGATGAAGCCATTCGCTTGCGCGAACAAATCGTGCACTTTTTGCGCCAAGACATGGACCAGGGTGAGGACTACGCCGTCACCCGTGCGCAGCTGCAACACATGCTGTCATGAAGCCCCGCGCCGCCTGGCCGGTGCTGGCCAAAAAAGCTCAAGAAAAATGTGAGGAAGCGCGGGCGGCGTTGATCAAAACCCGTGAACGTGTTGCGCAGTTGCAGCAAAGTCGCAAGCGCATGGAAATTCTGTATGACGACTATGTGGTGCGTAGCAAAGAAGCCGAAAAGCGCCCGCACAGCATGTCTGAAACCCTGAACTTTCGCAGCTTCATGCAGCAGCTGCAGGCGCTGATTGCGCGCGTCGATCTTGATTTGATGGATGCCCACCATGCGGTCGAGGTGGCTCGGTTGAAGGTGAAAACGGCTGAACAAAAGCGCATCCAAATGGAAACTTTGCTGGAGCAAGACTTGAAGGCGGTGCGTGACTACCATCGCAAACGCGAGCAAAAAGAGATGGATGCCGCCGGCATCACACTCTACAACCTCAAGCACTGATCAAGCGCGTACCCAGCCCGCTTGCAACCAATGCCAGTAGGTGGGTTTGAATGCCCAGGGCATCCAAGTGATCTGTGTTTCCGACGGAAACACCTGCGAGGTGAGGTGGTCTTGCCACACCTCTTTGGCCCCGACGCTGGCCAATAGTTTTTGTGAAAACGCTTCGTTCATGCCTTGTTTGGCCAAGGTGTGATGGCGCCACACATTCAACCCCGCAGGCAGCCGCCGCCCATCGGTGGGGCCAGACAACACGTCGTGCAGGCTGCCCCATTGGCGTCCTTTCAACGTGGTTTTGAGTTGTGCGAGTTCGCGCTCGACGCGTGCCTCGTCGCGCAAGCGGTAGCGGTGCTGGCCCAATACGTTGTCAAACCACACACAGGCGTTGGGGTGCTGTTGCAGCAACTCAGGCAAGGTGGCCAGTGCGTCTTGGCGGTGTGGGTAGACCTCGGTGCCTTGTGCATTCAGCTGTCGTCCGTGGCGCCAATTGAAGAGCCAAGGGGCAAGGGGGTCGATGTCGTACGCATCAATGCGTTTGAAGCGCGACAGCCAGCTCGGCGGCATCATCCAGCCCGCGCTGCCCCCAATTAGCAAGAGGTGGTCAGACTTGGGGTCGACCTGAGCCAAGAACTGTTCAATCAGTTGAATGGTGGGTTGCCAGCGTGCGCGCGAGTAATGCGCATGCACATGCCAGTTGAGGCCGCCTGTGCCACCTGCGCTGATCAAGTCCCGTAGCAAGCCCATGGGCCTTAGCAAAAGAGGGGGGAGAGGTGTTGCATGAAATAACTATACCGCCGTCAAAGCTGGCACGGCCATTGCAATACCTCTGCGTACAGGCACGTCATGTGTCGGAAAACCGTCATTGCGCACAGGAAATTCATCATGCAAAGTTTCGATTGGGGTCAATTCATCGCCAGCACGTTCAGCGTGCTGCTGCTGTTGGGCGGCGCCCTGTGGTGGGTCAAGCGCAACAAGGGTTTTTCAGCACAAGGGTCTGAAGACAAACGCATTCAGGTGTTAGAGGCGCTGCCTCTGAGCCTCAAACACAAGATGGTGCTGATTCAAGTGGACAACCAAATGGTGTTGGCCAGTGTCAGCCCGGCTGAGGTGAAAACCTTGCATGCATGGACCCAAGGGGAGCACCATGCTGCGTAAGCCCATCACCAAAAAAATTCTCTACGTCATCTTGGCTTTGCTGTTGATGGCGTTGGCGTCGCTACCCATGGTGGCGCACGCCCAAGGTATTCCGTTAGTCAACGTCAGCGGCGGCAAGAGCGGTCAGCAATACAGCATGAGCCTGCAATTGCTGGGCTTGATGACCACGCTGACGCTGTTGCCATCGATGCTGTTGATGATGACCTCGTTTGTGCGCATCATCATCGTGCTGTCCATCTTGCGCCAAGCCATTGGCACCGCGCAAACCCCGCCCAACACCGTGTTGGTGGGCTTGGCTTTGTTCTTGACCTTCTTCATCATGTCGCCTGTGTTTGAGACGGTCTACAAAGACGCACTCGGCCCCTACATGAACGGCACGCTTGACTTTGACAAGGCCTTGGTCAAGGCCGAAGTCCCCGTGCGCGACTTCATGACCAAACAAACCCGTGAAGACGACATTGCGATGTTCATGCAAATTGCCAACCGCCGTGAGTTGGACGATGCCACGCAAGTGCCCTTTACCACCTTGATGCCTGCGTTCATCACCTCTGAAATCAAGAGTGCGTTCACGATTGGTTTCTTGATCTACATCCCGTTTGTGGTGATCGACTTGATCGTCGCCTGTGTGTTGATGTCGATGGGCATGATGATGTTGTCGCCCATGATTATTTCAATGCCCATCAAGATCATGCTGTTTGTGCTGATCGATGGGTGGACGCTGTTGATGGCTTCGCTGGCCAACAGCTTTGTTTTCTAAGGAGTAGCAGCATGGACAGTGCAGCCGTTGTGGATTTGGCCCGTCAAGCGCTGTGGATGACCATGATCATCTCAGGTCCCTTGCTGGCCGTGGGTTTGATTGTGGGTTTGGTAGTGGGTATCTTCCAAGCCGCGACATCGATCAACGAACAGACCTTGAGCTTTATTCCCAAAATTTTGGCGGTCGGTTTGACCATGTCGATTGCGGGTGGATGGATGATCAACACCATGGTGGACTACACCAAAAGCATCTTCACACGCATTCCTAGTTTGTTCATGTAACCACCCTTTGCCATGAACGCCTCGCTGATAGAAATCCTAGACAAGTTTTTGGTCGTCATTTGGCCCATGCTGCGCTTGTCTGCGTTTTTGGCGTTCACGTCTATTTTTTCGATTCGTGCGGTCAACATGCGCATTCGCATTTCGTTGGCCTTTGCGATGGCGTTTTTTGTCTCGCAGCAAATTGAGATTCCCAAAATCGATCCCGTCACTGCCGATGGTTTGATGGAAATTTTTCGTCAAATCCTCATTGGTTTGACCATGGGCTTGGTCTTTCAAATCGCTTCCGCTGCGTTGGTGGTCGCCGGTCAAGCCATGTCGGGTTCCATGGGTTTGTCCATGGCCAACATGGTCGACCCCAACATGGGTAGCGTGCCGGTGTTGTCGCAGTTGTTCAACATCATGGGGACCTTGGTTTTCTTAGGCATGGGCGGTCACTTGATTGTGTTTGGCCTGGTGCTTGAGTCGTTCAAACTCATTCCGATTGGGCAACCTTTTTTCAGCCAAGACATGTTGGGCAAAATGATCAACTGGAGCTCCATGATGTTCTTGGGTGCTTTGTTGATTGCACTGCCCGTGATGATGACCTTGCTGTTCATCAACATCGGCTTGGGGTTTGTGGCGCGTGCCGCCCCGAGTTTGAATATTTTCACGGTCGGTTTTCCCGCGTTGATCTTGACGGGCTTCATCGTCATGATTTTTTCGATGGGCAGCAACGTGGCTCGCATTGATTGGGTATGGACGCAGGCCTTCATGATGCTGCGTTCTTATTTGGGAGGCTGACGTGTCAGACGATAGCAGCCAAGACAAAACCGAAGAACCGACGGCGCAGCGGTTAAAGAAAGCCCGTGAAGACGGGCAAATCGCGCGCTCGCAAGAATTGGCGCCTGCCGCCATGATGGTGATCGCCACCTTGTTCTTCACCATGATGGGGCACTACCTGTTCAGCAGCATGAGCAATCTGTTCAAGCATCAGCTGCAGTTTGACCGCCGCATCACCGACAAAGCCGAGTTGTTACCCGCCATTTTTGGTAGTTCTATCGTCGATGGCTTTTTGATCGTTTTGCCCTTGCTCGCGATTCTGTATGTGATCGCGATTCTGTCGACCACGTTGGCTGGTGGTTTTATTTTCTCGCCCAAGATGGCGTTGCCCAAGTTCAGCAAGCTCAATCCCATGAGTGGTTTGGCGCGCATGTTTGGCACGGATGCATTGATTAACTTGGGCAAGGCCTTGGCCAAGTTTTTTCTGGTGGGCGCTATCTTGCTGGTGTCGGTGATGAACAACTTGCAAGAGCTCACTCACATCTCACAAATGGATTTGAATCCGGCCATGACCTTGGCCGGCACCATCATTGTGGACTCTTGTTTTTGGCTGAGTTTGGGACTCGTTTTGGTGGCCTTGATTGATGTGCCGTTGCAACGTCATCAGATGAACAAAAAACTGAAGATGACCAAGCAAGAGGTCAAAGACGAAATGAAGAACTCAGAGGGTAGCCCTGAGGTCAAAGGCCAAATCCGCCGTCGTCAACGCGAGATCTTGAACAACAAGATGATGAGCAAGGTGAAAGACGCGGACGTGGTCATCACCAACCCAACCCACTTTGCGGTGGCCCTGTCGTACGACCCCATGGGTGACGGTGCACCGTTGTTGGTGGCCAAAGGCGAAGACGGTTTGGCCGCGCGTATTCGTGAGGAAGCCAAAGAGCATGGCGTCTATCTGTTTGAAGCCCCCTTGCTGGCTCGCGCTTTATACTTCACGACCAAACTGGATCATCCGATTCCAGAGGCTCTGTACCACGCGGTTGCGCAGGTCATTGCTTATGTGTTCAGCTTGAACCAGTCTTATGGTCGTGGCCATGATGTGGTCAAACCATCGCCATCCGTTCCTGACGAAATGAAGTTCGATGCGAACGGCAACTTGATGACCTCTTAAGCCCCAAGTTTGAGCCCGCATGACAGACATTTACCAAAGCCCCGGCGATCGGTTGCGATTTGAAATCCTCCTGAAGTCTTTGACCGAAGGCAGTATCAATCTGGCCGTCTTGAGCGACCATGACCAAGTGCTCGACTACTACGGTCATCTGTTTGAAGAGCGTCTGCGCGCCAAAGGCGAAAGCCACATTGAGTTTTGTGCATCGACCAACTCCGAGCGGTTGGTGCAGAAGTTCAACGAAATCTTGTCTGAAATCACGCTCGACCAAGCGCTTGAGAAAGACAAAAAGCACGCACCACGTCGCTTCTTGGTGTTCCGCGATTCAATCTTGATGCAAGACTTCGAATTGCAACTCTTGGCGCGTTTGGTTAATGGGTTTCCCGCTGGCAACATCAGCGTGATTTTGCTCATCAACAGCGCGGGCAACTACCACAGCAAGCTGGAAGCCTTTGGCAAAAACTTGCTGCAGTGGGAAGTTGAAACCGAAGCCGGTGAACCGAAAAAACGCTTGACCGATTGGGTGGCCACCGAACCCGAGCCAGAACCCGTGTCGGGCCCTGTGGAGCCCACTTTCTTGCCCGAGCCACCCACCCTTCAAGAAGAAGTGGTGCCGGTGTCCAAGCTCTTGAACTTGCCCACCAAAACCGCCTGGCGTGTGCCTGGGTTCGGTAAAAAAGAAGAGCCCAAGCTGGAGCCACAACCGCTACCGAGCTTTGCGCCTCCGCCTGAGCCTTTGCCTGCAGCAACGGTGGTTGCTTCAACCACTGTTGCTGCCGCTGCCCCCGTTGCGTCAGCGTTGACGGCAGACGCGTCTTCACGCGAACCCACGTTGTCGGGCGCTGTGTCTGCGCCAGCGGCAGATGTGTTCAAACGCCCCGCACCCAAGTCGTATGCCGGTTGGGTGTTGTTGGCTTTGTTGTTGTCCATGGCTGCTTTTGGT
>JBPCSU010000114.1:0-12699 GCA_051006815.1 Limnohabitans sp. | reverse complement strand
CCCGCGCTGGCAAATTCGTAGCCGACCCACAGACGGAGCAAAAGCAGGCCTGTGCCGTTCAGACGGGTGTGAATGGTTTGAATGCCTTGTGTGAGAGCTTGAATCATGATGCGTCCTAAAAGGTGAGTGATCATGGTTCGTCGAACGAGGCGCCTAAACCTGACAGGGTGTTGCGTAACGAAATGTGCGCCTCTCACGTTGACCTAAATAATTAAATATTTGCGTCAACAGGTGCGTTGTCGCTGCCGTTGTTTGATCACTCCGATGTGGGAGTTGTTCAACCACCGTAAAGGAATTTATATGAACAAGCTGATTGCCACTTTGATCGTTGGTGCATTCTCTGCTGCTGCATTTGCTGCCACACCTGCGGCGCCGGCGACACCAGCAACACCTGCCACGCCCGCATCTGCTGCAAAGGCTGACGCTGCGCCTGTCATGAAAAATGAAGGCAAGCACCTCGGCCAAGAAAAGAAGGCAGCGAAAAAAGCCGAAGGCGCGAAGAAGGCCGAGGCTGCACCCAAAGCAGACGCCGCTAAGTAAGCGCGCCGCTGCGTTAAGCAGTTAAGCGGGGGTGGTGTTCAGCGCTGCAGCGTTGGCAATCACCCCGCCACCTAAACACACCTCGCCGTCATACAACACGGCCGATTGACCCGGTGTGACGGCCCATTGAGGTTCATCAAAGGCGAGCACCAGCTCGCCTTTGTCGTTGTAGTGCAGTTCGCAGGGCGCATCGGTTTGTCGGTAGCGCGTTTTGGCGGCGTAGCGTCCCGGTGCGGGGGGCTGCGAGGCGCACCAACTCAAGTCATTGGCTTCTAACGTGCGCGAGAGCAGCCAGGGGTGGTCGTGCCCTTGCACCACATACAAGGTGTTGGTGGTCATGTCTTTGCGTGCGACAAACCACGGTTGGTGTTCGCCGCCGCCACGTTGTGCGCCTTTTTCTTTCAAGCCCCCAATGCCCAGGCCTTGTCGTTGACCGAGTGTGTAAAAACTCAAACCCACGTGCTTGCCAATCTTGCGACCACGTTCGTCTTTGATGGGCCCAGGTTCGTTGGCGATGTAGCGGTTCAAAAACTCACGGAAGGGGCGCTCACCGATAAAGCAAATGCCCGTCGAGTCTTTTTTCTTGGCGTTGGGTAAGCCGATGTCGTCGGCGATGCGGCGCACTTCAGTTTTGTGCAACTCGCCGACAGGGAACAAGGTTTTTGCAAGCTGCGCTTGGTTCAGTCGGTGTAGGAAATAACTTTGGTCTTTGCTGTTGTCGATGCCTTTGAGCAATTCGAAGTGGCCGTTGACTTCACGCACACGGGCGTAGTGGCCGGTGGCAATTTTTTCTGCGCCGAGTCGCATGGCATGGTCTAAAAACGCTTTGAACTTGATCTCGGCATTGCACAGAATGTCGGGGTTGGGGGTGCGGCCCCCTTGGTATTCGCGTAAGAACTCGGCGAACACGCGGTCTTTGTATTCAGCAGCGAAGTTGACGTGTTCAATTTCAATGCCAATCACGTCGGCCACTGCAGCGGCATCGACGAAGTCGATGTTGGACGAGCAGTATTCGCTGTCATCGTCGTCTTCCCAGTTTTTCATGAAGATGCCGACGACGTCGTAGCCCTGTTGTTTGAGCAGGTAGGCACTGACGGCGGAGTCCACGCCCCCACTCAACCCCACCACCACGCGCTTGTTGTTTGCCATGGGGCAATTATCCCTGCGAGGGCTGGGTCACACTGGGGTCGGTGTAGATCAGGCTCAGGGGAAAGCGTTGGCCTGCCAAGTGGTCTTCCATGCAGCGCAGCACCAAAGGGCTGCGCAGACGGTGTTGGTTGGCGCGAATTTCATCGGGCGTCATCCAAAGCGTGCGTACGATGCCTTTGTCGAGTGTGGCGCCGGGTACGCAATCGCCCAGTTCGCCGCAAAACGCGAGGCGGAAATAGGTGACATCTTCAGCAACACGGTCTTCTCGTGCAGGACGTTGCAGCCGCGAAATGTAGATGCCCACCAGCGCTGTGGGTTGAAACGTGTGGGTGGTTTCTTCGAGGGCTTCGCGGGCACAACCCACTTCTGGCGATTCGCCGGGGTCCAAGTGACCTGCGGGGTTGTTCAGGCGCAGTCCTTCAGGCGTGTGCTCTTCGATCAGCAGGTAACGGCCCTCGCGCGCAATGATGGCGGCGACGGTGACACTGGGCTTCCAACGTTTATTCATTCGCTGATTATCTTTCGGGTAAATCCGCCTCTGAAAACAGGGGTTTCTGGTGTAACCTTTCGGCGATCTGACAGGGCTGAATTATTCTGACGAGGAGACCTCCCATGCTGATTGGCGTACCCGCCGAAACGACGAGCGGTGAAAGCCGCGTATCCGTGACGCCGGAGACGGCGAAAAAGCTGATCGCGCAAGGCCATCAGGTACGGGTGCAATCGGGGGCTGGCGTTGCGGCCAGCGTGCCAGATGCCGCATATGCCGCTGTCGGCGTAGACGTGGTGGATGCCGCTACCGCGTGGGCGAGCGATTTGGTGCTGAAAGTGCGTGCCCCTGAAGCCGCAGAGTTGCCGCATGTCAAGCCCGGTAGCGCGGTGATCGGCATGCTCGAACCCTTCAACGCAGAAGGCTTACAGCGCTTGGCCGCAGCCGGTGCCACAGGTTTTGCCCTAGAGGCTGCGCCGCGCACCACGCGGGCTCAAAGCATGGACGTGTTGTCCAGCCAAGCCAACATTGCGGGCTACAAAGCGGTCATGTTGGCCGCCGACAAATACCAACGTTTCTTCCCCATGCTGATGACGGCGGCTGGCACGGTCAAAGCGGCACGCGTGGTCATCCTGGGTGTGGGTGTGGCAGGCTTGCAGGCGATTGCCACAGCCAAACGTTTGGGCGCGGTGATTGAAGCCACCGACGTGCGTCCCAGCGTGAAAGAACAAGTGGAGTCACTTGGCGCCAAGTTCATTGACGTGCCCTTCGAGAGCCAGGACGAAAAAGACGCCGCCGAAGGCGTGGGCGGCTATGCACGCCCCATGCCACAAAGCTGGCTCGATCGTCAAAAAATAGAAGTGGCCAAGCGTGTGGCTTTGGCCGATATCGTGATCACCACCGCGTTGATTCCCGGGCGCGCGGCGCCTGTGTTGGTGACCGAAGACATGGTGAAAGCCATGAAACCCGGCGCGGTGATCATTGACATTGCGGCGGGCAAAGGCGCCAACGGCACCGATGGCAACTGTCCTTTAACGGAAGCCGGAAAAACCGTCATCAAACATGGCGTAACCCTGGTGGGAGAAACCAACTTGCCGGCCTTGGTGGCGGCAGATGCCAGTGCTCTGTATGCGCGCAATGTGCTGGACTTTTTAAAACTCATCATCAACAAAGAAGGTGCCCTGCACATTGATTTGGACGATGACATCGTGGCAGCGTGTTTGGTCACGCGCGACGGTGCGGTGGTGAAGAAATAAAACACAAGAACCCATCAAGGAACTCAATCATGGATGCTGTTTCCCCCACCCTCGTGAACCTGATTATTTTTGTGCTCGCCATTTACGTGGGTTACCACGTGGTGTGGACGGTCACGCCTGCGTTGCACACGCCCTTGATGGCGGTCACCAATGCCATTTCTGCCATCGTCATTGTGGGTGCCATGCTGGCGGCTGCGATGACGGAAACCACCTTGGGTAAAACCATGGGCGTGTTGGCGGTGGCGCTGGCGGCGGTCAATGTGTTTGGTGGCTTCATGGTCACGCGCCGGATGTTGGAGATGTTCAAGAAAAAGGACAAGCCAGCCAAGGCGACGACAGGAGACGCAGCATGAATTTCGACTTCGTCTCTATGAACTTGGTCACCTTGTTGTATTTGGTGGCCAGCGTTTGCTTTATTCAGGCGCTTAAAGGCTTGAGCCATCCCACGACCTCGATTCGCGGCAATGTGTTTGGCATGACGGGCATGACGATTGCGGTGCTCACCACGGCCGCCTTGATTGTCAAACTGTCGGGCTCAGGCGCCGGTATGAGCTGGGTCTTGCTTGGCTTGGTGGTGGGTGGCGGTGCTGGCACCGTCATGGCACAGCGTGTCGAGATGACCAAGATGCCCGAGCTGGTGGCGTTCATGCACAGCATGATTGGTTTGGCAGCGGTTTTCATCGGTGTGGCCGCGGTGGCTGAGCCATGGGCCTTTGGCATCACGCCCCCACCGCAAGAAGTGGTCACCAAATTGCAAACCAATTCGGGTTGGGTGATCACCGAGCTGATGCAGCGCTTCCCCATCCCCGCAGGCAACCGTTTGGAACTGTTCCTTGGTGCCGCGATTGGTGCCATCACCTTCAGCGGTTCGGTGATTGCGTTTGGCAAGTTGTCGGGCAAATACAAATTCCGTTTGTTCCAAGGTACGCCGGTGAACTTCGCAGGCCAGCATTTGCTGAACCTGGCACTGGGCCTGGTCACCATTGGGTTGGGTTTGTTGTTTGTGGTGACAGAAAGCTGGAGTGCTTTCTTTGCCATGTTGGCCTTGTCGTTTGTGATGGGCGTGCTCATCATCATCCCGATTGGCGGTGCCGACATGCCCGTGGTGGTGTCCATGCTCAACAGCTATTCGGGCTGGGCGGCAGCGGGCATTGGTTTCTCGCTGAACAACAGCATGCTGATCATTGCGGGTAGCTTGGTGGGGAGCTCAGGCGCGATCTTGAGTTACATCATGTGCAAAGCGATGAACCGTTCGTTCTTTAGCGTCATTTTGGGCGGCTTTGGCGCCGAGGTGGTCACGGCGAGTGGTGGTTCGCAAGAGCAACGTCCGGTCAAGAGCGGCAGTGCAGACGATGCGGCTTACATCTTGGCGAATGCCGAAACCGTGGTGATCGTGCCAGGTTACGGTTTGGCCGTAGCACGTGCGCAGCATGCGGTGAATGAGTTGGCTGAAAAACTGATGCACAAAGGCATCACTGTGAAATACGCCATTCACCCGGTGGCTGGCCGTATGCCGGGTCACATGAATGTGCTGCTCGCAGAAGCTGAAGTGCCGTATGACCAAGTCTTTGAGATGGAAGACATCAATGGCGAGTTCGGACAAGCCGACGTGGCCATCATCTTGGGAGCCAACGACGTGGTGAACCCCGCCGCGTTGGAAAAAGGCAGCTCCATTTACGGCATGCCGATCTTGGAGGCTTACAAGGCCAAAACGGTGATCGTGAATAAGCGCTCGATGGCCTCTGGCTATGCGGGATTGGACAACGAACTGTTCTACATGGACAAGACCATGATGGTGTTTGGCGATGCCAAAAAAGTGGTCGAGGACATGGTGAAAGCGATCGAATGAACGCCACACAAAAACCTTGGTTGAGCGCCTACCCCGAAGGCGTTCCTGCAGAGATTGATGCGCACGCGTATGCCTCGCTTGTGGACTTGATGCAAGACAGCTTCCGACGTTTCGGCGATCGGAATGCCTTTAGTTTTCTGGGGCGCAACCTGAGCTATGCCGAACTCGATCGCTTGAGTCAGACCTTTGCTGCTTATCTGCAAAGCTTGGGCTTGGAATTGGGTGACCGCGTGGCCATCATGTTGCCCAATACGTTGCAGTACCCCATTGCTGTGGCTGCGGTGTTGCGCGCAGGCTTTGTGGTGGTCAACATCAATCCGTTGTACACCGCACGCGAGCTGGAACTTCAGTTGAAAGACTCCGGCGCCAAAGCCATCGTCATCCTTGAAAATTTCGGTTCGACTTTGGAGCATTGCTTGGCGCATACCCCGGTCAAGCATGTGGTGCTGTGTGCCATGGGTGATCGCTTGGGATGGCTCAAAGGCACGTTGGTGAACCATGTGGTGCGCCGCATCAAGAAAATGGTGCCGCCGTTTTCATTGCCCACAGCGGTGCGTTTCAACGATGCCTTGAAGCAGGGTGAAACCTGCACGTTGACCGCGCCCACGATTCATGGCGACGACTTGGCGGTGCTGCAGTACACCGGCGGCACCACGGGCGTTTCCAAAGGTGCGGAGTTGTTGCATCGCAATTTGGTTGCCAACATGTTGCAGGCCTCGGCGTGGTGTGAGCCGGCGCTCAAACGCATTCCTGCGGATGAACAACCCACGTTTGTGTGTGCCTTGCCGCTGTATCACATCTTCGCATTCAATGTGAATTTGTTGTCGTGCATGCGCATGGGCGGTTGTTCGGTTTTGATTCCCAATCCGCGTGACATTCCTGCAGTGTGCAAAGAGTTGGCCAAGCATCGCTTCCATATTTTTCCGGCGGTCAACACCCTGTTCAATGCCTTGGCCAATCACCCAGATTTCGACAAAGTGGACTGGTCGCATCTGCGCGTGTCTTTGGGCGGTGGCACTGCAGTGCAAGGCGCTGTGGCCAAGTTGTGGCTAGAGAAAACGGGCTGTCCCATTTGCGAGGCTTATGGCTTGTCCGAGACCAGCCCTGCAGCAAGTAGCAACCCTGTGACGAGCCAAGCCTTCACGGGCTCGATTGGCGTGCCCTTGCCCAGCACGGAGATGAAGATCATTGACGACGAAGGCCACGAAGTGCCAGTTGGCGAGCCAGGTGAAATCGTCATTCGCGGCCCACAAGTGATGGCCGGCTATTGGCAACGCCCCGATGAAACGGCGCGTGTGATGACGTCGGATGGCTTCTTCAAATCGGGCGATGTCGGCATCATGGATGCACGTGGCTACTTCCGCATCGTCGATCGCAAGAAAGACATGATCTTGGTCAGTGGCTTCAACGTGTATCCGAACGAAGTGGAAGATGTGGTGGCGAACTTGGCAGGCGTGTTGGAGTGTGCCGTGATTGGCATACCCGACGAACGTTCTGGCGAAGCTGTGAAGCTGGTGGTGGTCAAGAAAGACCCTGCCCTCACAGAAGCTCAAGTGCTGGCGCACTGCAAAGAAAACCTCACGGGCTACAAAATGCCCCGTGTGGTGGAGTTTCGCAACGAGTTGCCTAAAACGCCGGTAGGCAAAGTGCTGCGCCGCGAACTGCGCGACCAAAAGTAGGCTGGGCGAAATGCGTCTGGCCTTGGTCAGTGCCATGCACGAAGAGCTGGCGGCGGTGTTGGCGCGTTTACCCGACGAGCAAAAAACGGTTGTCGCAGGACGCGAGTTCTGGGTGGGTCATTGGCACGGCCATGAGGTAGTTGCGGTGTTGTCCCGCATCGGCAAAGTGGCGGCGGCCACCACCGCCACTACGTTGATTGAGCGCTTTGGCGTGAGTCACCTGGTGTTCACAGGTGTGGCCGGTGGCTTGGCGCCGCACGTGCACGTGGGCGATGTGGTGGTGGGGCGTTCTTTTGTGCAGCACGACATGGATGCCTCGCCCTTGTTCCCACGCCACGAAGTGCCGCTCACCGGTATGACGCG
This sequence comes from Limnohabitans sp., assembly GCA_051006815.1. GTDB lineage: Bacteria > Pseudomonadota > Gammaproteobacteria > Burkholderiales > Burkholderiaceae_C > Limnohabitans. The sequence continues at coordinate 5,376 of JBPCSU010000114.1, read as the reverse complement.
CTTTCCTGCGGATGACGCCTTAACCGATGCGCTCGCACAGGCCGCACCGCTGGCCTTGCATGACATGGTGGGGGCCTTGCCTAAATCAGAGTGGCTGAACCTCGATTTGGCCCAAGCACGTGTGCATCAAGGCCTCATTGCCAGCGGGGACCGCTTTGTGTCACAAACGGCGGAGAGCCAAGCCTTGCTGCGTGATATCCCAGACGCCTTGGCGGTCGAGATGGAATGTGCGGCCATGGCGCAGGTGTGTCACGACTATGGGGTGCCGTTGGCCGCGGTGCGCATCATCTCCGACCGCGCAGACGATGCCGCACATGTGGACTTTCCACGCTTCATTCAAACCATCGCCAGCCGTTACAGCGTGGCTGTGCTGGACCGCCTGTTGGCCACGCTGCCTGCTTGACGACCCTGACTTATTGGAGCCAGCCGCGTTTGCGGAAGTACCACATGGGCACCAAGGCACTGGCCACCATCAACGCCAGCGCAAACGGATAGCCCCAGGTTTTGTCCAGCTCAGGCATGTACTGAAAGTTCATGCCGTAAATGCTAGCGATCAAGGTGGGGGGCAGCAGCGCAACGCTGGCCACCGAGAAGATTTTGATGATCTTGTTCTGGTTGATGTTGATGAAACCGACGGTGGCGTCCATCAAGAAGTTGATCTTGTCGAACAAGAAGGCGGTGTGGTTGTCGAGCGACTCGATGTCGCGCAAGATCTGACGCGCTTCTTCAAACTGATCGGCGTTCAACATGCGTGAGCGCATCATGAAACTCACCGCGCGGCGGGTGTCCATCACGTTGCGGCGAATGCGGCCGTTCAAGTCTTCCTGGCGCGCAATGGCGCCCAGTACTTCACCGGCCAATTCGTCGGTCACGTCTTCGGACAACACCAATTTGCCAGCTTTTTCAAGCTGGTCGTAAATGTCTTCCAGGGTGTCGGCGGAGTATTCGGCGTCGGCATCAAAGAGCTTGAGCAACACGTCTTTCGCGTCTTCAATCAAACCGGGCGCGCGACGGGCGCGCATGCGCAGCAAACGGAAGACGGGCACGTCTTCATCGTGGATGGAGAACAGCACCCCTTGGCTTTTGAGCGCGGTGTTGTTTTGGTTCAAGATGAACGCGACCCGCTCGGTGCGAGGCTGGTCTTCATGGGCGATCAAAAAGTCACTGCGGATGTGCAACTCGCCGTTGTCTTCTTCGTAGAAGCGGGCGGATTCCTCAATGTCCTCGTCCATCGCATCTTCAGGGATCGAGAGGCCGTAGTACTGCTTGATCCAGCGTTTTTCCTCGAGCGTGGGGGCTTCAAGGTCAACCCAGATGGGGTGGAATTTGGAAAGTTCTTCCAGCGATTCAATCTCTTCTTGGAAGAGGCGACCGTTGGCCAGCGTGAAAATATTGAGCATGGCAGTCCTTGCGCGAGTGGCACAGAAATTCGAAGGGTAAAAAATGCAGCTTTCGAATTCGCGTGGCGCTTGAGGGCTCTGATGCGATCCGAAAGCTACCGACTAGGGTAGGTTTCCAAGGAGGTATCTCCGCTGTTGATGTGCGGCAGATTATCGCACCACCCAAACCAGACTAGGGGTTTTCCGCAGGCACTTTTTGCGTCAAATTTGATGTTCCCCCATTGCCTTTTGGTTTGCTTAGGGGCATAGTGAAATTGCTAACTCACCAACGGAGGCTTTTTATGAACTTGACGATCAGTGGTCACCATCTTGAAGTAACCCCCGCTCTGCGCACCTACGTGGCAGGCAAGCTAGACCGCATTACCCGACATTTTGATCAAGTGGTGGACGTGAAGGTGCTGTTGAGCATTGAGAACCAAACCGAAAAAGAGCGCCGTCAAAAAGCCGAATGCAATATCCACGTCAAAGGCAGCGACATGTTTGCCGAGAGCGCCCACGAGGACATGTATGCTGCCGTGGACGAACTGATTGACAAGTTAGACCGCCAAGTGGTGCGCCACAAGGATCGGTTGCAAAACCACCACCATGAAAGTCCCAAACGCCTGATGTGAGGCGTCAGATACTTCTCAAAACCGCCATTAAAACGGCGGTTTTGTCGTTTTGGCCTTTGTTATTTAGCGAGTGCATAATCTGCGCTCAATCATGAATCGCCTAGCTTCTATTCTTTCTCCCGCACAAGTGTTGGTGCGCGTGGAGGTCACCAGTAAAAAGCGAGCCTTTGAAGAGGCTGGCTTGCTGTTTGAGGGCCTGCATGGACTCAACCGTGCGCTGGTGGCCGAGAGCCTGTTTGCGCGCGAGCGTTTGGGCTCCACAGGGCTGGGTCATGGCGTGGCGATTCCACACGGGCGCATCAAAGGACTGAAGTCGCCGATGGCGGCGGTCTTCCAACTGGACCAGCCTATTGGCTTTGATGCCCCCGATGAAAAACCTGTGAGCTTGCTGATCTTTTTGCTGGTGCCTGAAGCATCGACGCAAAAGCATCTGGAAATCTTGTCTGAAATCGCCGAATTGCTCAGCGACACGGGCTTGCGCGAAAAAATCAAAACCTGTGATGATGCGGTCGAACTTCACCGCATCGTCTCTACCTGGAATTCGGTGCAGTCGTGAGGCCATCGGTCATCAGCGCGGACGTGCTGTTTGAGGCCTTTCGCGGCCGTTTGCGTTGGCAGTGGCTGGCTGGCCTAGGTGCCTCAGAGCGCCACTTTGACGAGGTCGCGGTCCGGGCCGCACGTTCCGGTGCCGATTTGGTGGGCTACCTCAACTACATCCACCCCTACCGTGTGCAGGTCTTGGGTGAGCGGGAGGTGGCTTACATCTCTTGCGAAAACGAGGCGGATTCTGCGCGGCGTATGGCGCGCATCGTCACCTTAGAACCCCCCATGCTGGTGCTCGCAGATGGGCAACCGGCCCCCGATCACTTGATCTCCATGTGTGAGCGGGCGCAAATTCCGTTGTTCTCCACTTCCGAGTCAGCAGCTTTTGTGATCGACGTGCTGCGGGCCTATTTGTCCAAACACTTTGCCGATCGCACCACCATGCACGGTGTGTTCATGGACATTTTGGGCTTGGGGGTGATGATCACCGGCGAGTCTGGCTTGGGCAAGAGCGAGTTGGGGCTGGAGTTGATTTCACGTGGCAACGGTTTGGTGGCGGACGATGCGGTGGATTTGTTTCGCATCAACCAAGCCACGATCGAAGGCCGCTGCCCAGAGCTGCTGCAGAACTTGTTGGAAGTGCGCGGCATTGGCTTGTTGGACATTCGCGCTATTTTTGGTGAAACTGCGGTGCGCCGAAAAATGCGCCTCAAGCTCATCGTGCATTTGGTGCGCAAAGAAACCTTGGAGCGTGACTACGAGCGCTTGCCTCATGAGCCTTTGATGCAAGACGTGTTGGGCGTGCCCGTGCGCAAGGTGGTGATTCAAGTGGTTGCGGGTCGCAACATCGCGGTGTTGGTGGAAGCGGCCGTGCGCAATTCCATCTTGCAACTGCGTGGGGTCGATACCTACCAAGAATTCATTGCGCGCCACCAGCGCGCCATGACGCAAAAGTAACGCTGTTTTATTTGCCCGCAGGGCGGTGCTCGCAGGCTTTCTTTTTGCAGTGCGCATACAAGCTGAGCGCATGGTCGGCAATTTCAAACCCTTGGCGCTTGGCGATCTTCACTTGCAGCGCTTCAATTTCAGTGTCGTGAAACTCTTCCACCCGTCCGCAGTCTAGGCAGACCAAATGGTCGTGGTGCTCGCCCTCATTGAGCTCGTACACCGCGCGTTCACTTTCAAAGTGGCTGCGCTTCAAGATGTCGGCTTGCTCAAACTGCATCAACACGCGATAGACGGTGGCCAAACCAAAGTCAACGTTTTGCTGCATGAGTTGGCGGTACACATCCTCGGCTGTCATGTGCCGTTGCACGCCTTTTTGAAACAGTTCCAAAATTTTCAGGCGAGGGGCGGTGGCTTTGAGGCCAATGCTTTTGAGGTCGTCTGGGTGTGCCATGGGGTCTTCCATTTGCGGCGGAAATAGACCGGCCGCTACAATGATTGAATCATAGCCTTACCGCCTCATTCGGCCTTTCACACCATGTTTGAATCTTGTCGAAATGCCTTTCAGTTTTTGCCACAGTCGCGCAGGTTGGTCGCGTGTGTTTGCGTGATTGCCAGCTTGGGTTTCGGTGGTTGTTCCAGCGTGATTTACAAGCCGGAAGTGGTGCAGGGCAACTTCGTGTCACGTGAGCAAGTGCAAGCCTTGCGTGCCGGCATGCCGCGCCAAGCCGTTCGCGATGTGTTGGGTACCCCGTTGGTCACAAGTTTGTTTCATGCCGATCGCTGGGACTATGCGTTCACCATTCGCCGACAAGGCGCGGAGCCGCAGCAACGTCGCTTCAGCGTGTTTTTCAAAAACGACCAACTCGACCGCATTGAAGGCGATGTCTTGCCCACCGAGGCAGAATTTGCGGCCAAGCTCGACAACCGCCGTCCCCCCACCAAGCTGCCTGAGTTGAAAGCCAACGAGGCCGATTTGGCCAAGTTCCCGTCTAAACCTGCGGCCAGTGTGAGCGCAGCACCTGCGCCTGCGGCCCCTGTTTCCTACCCGCCGCTCGAAGCGCAGCGTTGATTTCTTGAAAGTGCCTTTCCATCATGGCTTCCTCTTCTGATATTTTGAAAATTGCCATCGCAGGTGCCAGCGGTCGCATGGGCCACATGCTGATTGAGGCTGTTCGCAACGACCCCACTTGTCAATTGGCTGGCGCCTTGGACGTCCCCGCGAGCCCTGGCATTGGCAATGATGCAACCGGTTTTTTGGGGCAAGCCAGCGGTGTGACCATTGAGTCTGACTTGCGCAAAGGTTTGAAAAACAGCCAAGTGTTGATTGACTTCACGCGTCCTGAAGGCACGATGAACCACTTGCAAATGTGTCGCGAGTTGGGCGTCAAGTTGGTCATCGGCACCACAGGTTTCACCGATGCACAAAAAGCAGAAATCGCCGAAGCTGCCAAACACATTGCGATCGTCATGGCGCCAAACATGAGCGTGGGTGTGAACGTGACCTTGAAGCTCTTGCAAATGGCTGCACAAGCCATGCCCACAGGCTATGACATTGAAATCATCGAGGCGCACCACCGCCACAAGGTGGATGCGCCTTCAGGTACGGCGCTCAAGATGGGTGAAGTGATTGCCGAGGCCATGGGCCGTGATCTCAAAGACTGTGCGGTGTATGAGCGTTACGGCCACACCGGGGAGCGTGATCCGTCCACCATCGGCTTTGCCACCATCCGTGGCGGCGACATCGTGGGCGACCACACCGTGTTGTTTGCCGGCACCGGCGAGCGCATTGAGGTGACGCACAAGTCGTCCAGCCGTGCCACCTACGCACAAGGCAGTTTGCGTGCGGCCAGCTTTTTGGCTGGCAAGAGCCACGG
>JBPCSU010000113.1:0-2533 GCA_051006815.1 Limnohabitans sp. | reverse complement strand
CAGTTTGCCCCCGCCTCTTGGCACAGCCGGGGGACCGCGCTGGATGTGAGTTACGAGACCGTTGAAATATTGGCCACCAACCCCGCCACCGTGGCGCAAGTTCGCAAAAACGAATTCGCCTGGGACGAACCCGAGGTGTTGACGACGCCCCCTGCTGCGCTGGGCTTCACTGCGCCCCAACCCGCAGATGTCGCGGGCAAGCAGGTGTGGTTGGCGCACCCATGGGTGTTGGCTGATTTACCTGACGACTTACCCGAGGACGTGGTGTGTGTGGCGGTGGTGTTTGCCGAACACACACAAGCGCATCCGTGGAATGCGATGCGTTGGAACTTTGTGGGGGAGCGCATGGCGGCGTTGACACCGCTGCGTTGGTTTGGTTCGACAGAGGAGGTGGTGTCTGCCTTGTCACACGCGCACGCGGTGCATTCGGTGGCACATCTGTGTTTGCCTGATCTGTCAGAGACTGCGATTCAGTTGCGACCTGCGCCGCGTTTGTTCAGGCACGTTGAAAAACCGATGGATTCGTTCAGCAAGTGGTGGGTGCAGGTGAACAAAAACGTGCGTCATTTGCAGCAGCTGGTGTACCCGCTGCCGGTGCGTCCCCCACGCGCTTAAACGCTGGCGTCTTACTCGCCAGGGGCTGGCGTGACCTTGGTGATGAAGTGCTCTGTCTCACCAAAGCAGCTGGGCAGGCCTTTGTGCTGCTCATACTCGAGCACCACTTTTTGACCGATGTGGGCGTTGATTTGGTCGGCCACGGCCACGTCGCGCACGGTGAACTCAAACTTTTCTGGAATGGCGGGCATCACCGCCAAGGCGCGCACTTGTTCGCCTTCCCACGTCTTGCAAATCCAGCCTTTGTAAGACAGCTTTTGCACGTAGCCCACGCTCTCGCCTTTCGAGTAGGTGAAGTGGTAGGTGAACAGCAAGTAGCCCCCGGCGACGACGACCATCGTGAGCACCAGTCCGACCAACGTGCGAAATGCGAAACGAAGCAGTGTGCTGATGAGGGGGTGAGACATACGAAACTTTGCGGAGTGAGTGAATGGGCGAATCATAGTCCGAGCCCCAATAAAAAACGGCTCCCGAAGGAGCCGTTTTCTCACGCTGGACTTGATGCGAATCAAGCTGTGCCAGCTTTGACTTTCAAACGCCAAGCGTGCAGCAAGGGTTCGGTGTAGCCACTGGGTTGCTCTTTGCCTTTGAACACCAAGTCGAGGGCGGCTTGGTAGGCGGGGGCATTGGCAAAGCGGCCAGCCATTTTTTGGTACAGCGGATCGCCGGCATTTTGTTTGTCCACCACCGAGGCCATGCGTTTGAATGTGGCCTTCACTTCCGCTGGCGTGACCACGCCATGGTGCAACCAGTTGGCGATGTGTTGGCTGGAAATGCGCAGTGTGGCGCGGTCTTCCATCAAGCCCACGTTGTGAATGTCGGGCACTTTCGAGCAGCCCACGCCTTGGTCAATCCAGCGCACCACGTAGCCCAAGATGCCTTGCACGTTGTTGTCCAACTCTTGTTGCTTCTCGGCATCTTTCCACTTGGCCTTGGCCACCACAGGCACTTGCAACAAGTCGTTCAAGATGCCGTCGCGGGCTTTGTTGTAGTCGACCTTCTCGAGTTCTTTTTGCACGTCCACCACCTTGACTTGGTGGTAGTGCAAGGCGTGCAGCACGGCGGCGGTGGGGCTGGGCACCCACGCGGTGTTGGCACCGGCTTTTGGGTGACCAATTTTTTGTTTCAGCATCTCGGCCATCAAGTCCGGCATGGCCCACATGCCTTTGCCGATTTGCGCTTTGCCGCGCAAGCCGCAAGACAAACCGACCAACACGTTGTTCTTTTCGTAGGCTTGAATCCAGGCGCTGGTTTTCATGTCGCCCTTGCGCAGCATCGGACCGGCCAGCATGGCGGTGTGCATCTCGTCGCCGGTGCGGTCCAAGAAGCCGGTGTTGATGAACGCCACACGGCTGGAGGCCGCAGCGATACAGGCTTTCAAGTTCACGCTGGTGCGACGCTCTTCGTCCATGATGCCCAGCTTGACCGTGCTGTCAGCCAAGCCCAACACCTTCTCGACGCGACCAAACAACTCGCAAGCAAACGCCACTTCAGCAGGGCCGTGCATTTTGGGTTTGACGATGTAGACCGAGCCGGTGCGTGAATTGCGGATGCCATTTTTACCGTGGCCCTTCAAGTCGTGCAAGGCGATGGTGGTGGTGATCACCGCATCCATGATGCCTTCTGGAATCTCGTGCGTGGCGCCGTCCTTGCCCTTGTACAAAATGGCAGGGTTGGTCATCAAGTGGCCCACGTTACGCAGGAACAGCAGCGAGCGGCCGTGCAGCTTGACAGGCTTGCCGTCTTTGCCGGTGTAGAGGCGGTCCGCATTCAAACCGCGGGTGAAGGTCTTGCCCCCTTTTTCCACGCTCTCGGTCAAGGTGCCTTTGACGATGCCCAACCAGTTGCTGTAGGCCAGCACTTTGTCTTCGGCATCGACCACGGCCACCGAGTCTTCCAAGTCCAAGATGGTGGACAG